>DAITLT010000470.1:0-2261 GCA_036835505.1 Pseudomonas sp. | reverse complement strand
CAGCTGAATGCCGAAGTGGCCACCTGCCTGAATGTCAGCGAAGACCACATGGATCGCTACAGCGGCATGCCGGCCTATCACCTGGCCAAGCACCGGATTTTCCGTGGCGCCCGGCAGGTGGTGATCAATCGCCAGGATGCCCTGTCGCGGCCGTTGTTGGCGGAAGGTCAGCCATGCTGGAGCTTTGGCCTGAACAAGCCGGACTTCAAAGCTTTCGGCCTGATCGAGGAGGGCGGCGAGAAGTACCTGGCCTTCCAGTTCGACAAACTGCTGAATGTGCGCGAGCTGAAAATGCGTGGCGCCCATAACCAGGCCAACGCCCTGGCGGCCCTGGCTCTGGGTCATGCCGCTGGCCTGCCGATGGCGCCGATGCTGGCTGCTCTTCGCGAGTTCACCGGCCTGGCCCATCGCTGCCAGTGGCTGCGTGAGCTGCGCGGCGTGACCTATTACGATGACTCCAAGGCCACCAACGTGGGCGCCGCACTGGCGGCCATCGAAGGCCTGGGTGCGGATATCGACGGCAAGCTGTTGTTGATCGCCGGTGGCGACGGCAAGGGCGCGGATTTCTCCGCCCTGCGCGGGCCGGTGGCGGCGCACTGCCGCGCCGTGCTGTTGCTGGGTCGCGATGCCGAGTTGCTGGCCAACACCCTGGCCGATAGCGGCGTACCGCTGATTCGCGTAGCGACGTTGGAAGACGCCGTGCAGCGCGCCGCCGAACTGGCTCAGGCCGGCGACGCGGTATTGCTGTCGCCGGCCTGCGCCAGCCTGGATATGTTCAAGAACTTCGAGCAGCGCGGTCAGCTGTTCGCCGCTGCCGTCGGGGGGCTGCTCTGATGCTTGCCCAGTTGCTGGCCGCGCCATCGCCGCTGCGCAGTGTACGTGGCATCGACCTCGACTTCCCGCTGTTGGCGGGTTGTCTGGGGCTGCTCGGCCTGGGCCTGGTGATGATCACCTCGGCGTCCTCGGAAGTGGCGGCGGTGCAGTCCGGCAACCCGCTGTACCACATGATCCGTCATCTGGTTTACCTGGCCATCGGCCTGGGCGCCGGCCTGCTGACCCTGCTGGTGCCCCTGGCACAGTGGCAGCGCTACGGCGGGCGCCTGCTGCTGGCGGCCTTTGTCTTGTTGATTCTGGTGCTGATCCCCGGCATCGGCCGCGAAGTCAACGGTGCCTCGCGCTGGATCGGTTTCGGCATCTTCAACGTGCAGCCCTCGGAGCTGGCCAAGCTGTTTACCGTGATCTTCCTGGCCGGCTATCTGGTCCGGCGACAGACCGATGTGCGCGAGAACCTGATGGGCTTTATCAAGCCCATGGCCGTGCTGGCGCCGATCGCCGCCTTGCTGCTGGCTGAGCCGGACTTCGGCGCCACCGTGGTGCTGATGGGCGCAGCAATTGCCATGTTGTTCCTCGGTGGTATCAACCTGCTGCGCTTTATCCCACTGGTGCTCGCGGTGTTGGCGGCGGGCGTGGTGGTAATGACCGGCCAGTCCTACCGTATGCAGCGCTTGACCAACTTTATCGACCCTTGGGCCGACCAGTACGGCGCCGGCTACCAACTGAGCCAGGCGCTGATTGCCTTCGGTCGCGGCGAGTGGCTGGGCGTGGGCCTGGGCAACAGCATCCAGAAGCAGTTCTACCTGCCGGAAGCGCACACCGACTTCGTATTCAGCGTGTTGGCCGAAGAGCTGGGGCTGCTCGGTTCCCTGCTGACCGTCGCACTGTTTGTCTTCGTCAGCGTGCGCGCCCTGTACATCGGCCTGTGGGCGGAGAAGGCCAAGCAGTTCTTCGCCGCCTATGTCGCCTATGGTCTGGCCATCATGTGGATCGGCCAGATCCTGATCAATATCGGCGTGAACGTCGGCCTGCTGCCGACCAAGGGCCTGACCTTGCCGTTCCTCAGCTACGGCGGCAGCTCGCTGGTGATCTGCTGCATCACCCTCGGTTTGCTCCTGCGTATTGAGTGGGAGCGGCGCACCCACCTGGGCAGCGCCGAAGTCGAATTCGACGAGTCGGATTTCGCCGATGAGGAGCTCACCCATGGCCGCTAATGTACTGATCATGGCTGGCGGTACCGGCGGTCACGTGTTCCCGGCGCTGGCCTGTGCCCGCGAATTCAAGGCGCGCGGCTATGCCGTACACTGGCTCGGCACGCCGCGCGGGATCGAGAATGAGCTGGTGCCGGCCGCCGGTTTGCCGCTGCACCTGATCAACGTCAGTGGCCTGCGTGGCAAGGGCAAGTTGGCCCTGCTCAAGGCGCCGTT
>DAITLT010000469.1:0-2264 GCA_036835505.1 Pseudomonas sp. | reverse complement strand
AGACGTTGGTGAAGGCGATATTGCCTTCGCTGGAGGCGTAGAACTCGGCGATTTGCTCGATGCCGAAACGTGCCTTGAATTCGGCCCAGATCGCCGGGCGCAGACCATTGCCGATCATGCTGGTCAGGCTGTTGTTGCGCTCATCAGCCGTGACGGGCTGGTTGAGCAGGTAGCGGCACAGCTCGCCGATATAGCCGAAGCTGGTGGCCTGATAGTGGGCGACGTCTTTCCAGAAGGCGCTGGCAGAAAACTTGCGCCGCAGGGCGATAGCCGCGCCGCCGGCCAGGGCCGAGCCCCAGCACACGGTCACCGCGTTGTTGTGATAACAGGGCAGGGTCAGGTAGAGCACGTCGCGGCTGTCCAGGCCCAGGCCCGAGTGGCCGAAACCACCGTAGGCCTTGATCCACTTACCGTGGCTCATGATCGAGGCCTTGGGCAGGCCGGTGGTGCCGGAGGTGTAGATATAAAAGCATGGGTCCTTCATCCGCACGCGCAGGCTGTCCGGCAGGTTCTGCTCGCTCTGGCGGGCCTGGCGCAGGCCCAGGTTGATCCAGCCGTCCGGGGTCGGGCCGCTGTCTTGCAGGGTGTCGCGGTCGGCCAGCCAGTAACACGGGCGCTCGGCGCCGGGCACCTGCTGGCGAACCTCGTTGAAGGCTTCGAGCAGCTCCTCGCCGACCACGAAAAACCTCGGCTTGACCAGATTCAGGCTGTGGCTGAGCAGCTTGCCGCGCTGGGTGGTGTTGAGCAGCGCGCCGATGGCCCCCAGCTTGGTCAGGGCGGCGAGCACGGCGAGCAACTCCAGGCGGTTTTCCACCAGCACTGCGACCACATCGCCATGGCCCACCCCGTCGGCCTTGAAGGCCCAGGCCAGGCGGTTGGCCCAGGCGTTGAACTGGCGATAGCTGAGGCGCCGCTGTTCATCCAGCAGCGCCGGATGGTCTGGATACCGGCGGGTGGCGCGCTCCAGGGCCCAGGCCAGGGACAGGGTCTTGTCGCGGTTGCGGATGCCGGCGTAATACAGGCCGCGCAACATGCGTCCCAGGCGCGGCAGGTGCTGGGGCAGGCGGGCAAGGAAGCGGGTCGGGGAAATCAAATCGGCTTGGGTCATGGCTCTCGCGCTTATCGTTGTTATGCGGGGCTGAAAAGGGGCCAGGCGCGAATCTAATCAATTGCTCGTCGACCGGCTATGACCTTGGCGCAGACACGCCGGGCAGATCGGCAAGCGCGGCGGCAATGCCTCGGCGCAGCGCGACAACCGGCCGGGCGCGCGCCACGCAACAGGCCCGTCAGCACCTCCATAAAGCGACCACAAGGCCTAATGCCGATCAGTTAAGAGGCTCGCCCGGAGCATTTACCGTACACCAGGCGCCAGAGGCGTGGCCCGAATGCAATCCAGGGGCGGATTTGCAGGGCAACGAGCGCCCCGGATTGCATCCGGGCTAGCAAAAGCCATTCCCTTGGCTTAAGTGCTCGGCATTAATCACAGAGCCTACCGTTGGTCGTTTTTTAGGCGGGCACGCAGGCCGCCCATTTAGCGCCCAAGGGCCGTATTCCGGGCGCTGCGGCAACCTGCTGGAGGCCTCGTGGCGCCAGCGGTCCAGCGGTTTTGCCCCGCGTTGAAAATGGATGGTTTGCAGGGGCCAAATGACATGTTAAAAAGCGCGCGTTTTTTCCATTCCCGCATTCCACAAGAGGTAACCATCCCCAACTATGACCATGCGCATCTGCATCCTGGAAACCGACATCCTCCGACCTCAGTTGATCGAGCAGTACCACGGCTATGGCCGAATGTTCAGGCAGTTGTTTGAGAAACAGTCGATACCGGCGCAGTTCGATGTGTTCAACGTGGTGGAAGGTTGCTACCCCGATGCGGCCCAAGGCTACGACGCCTACCTGATTACCGGCAGCAAGGCCGACTCGTTCGGCACTGATCCGTGGATTCAGACCCTGCGCGAGTTTCTGCTGGAGCGCTACGCCAACGGCGACCGGCTGATCGGCATCTGCTTCGGCCACCAACTGCTGGCCCTATTGCTGGGCGGCAAGACCGAACGTGCGGCGCAAGGCTGGGGCGTTGGCGTCAATCGCTACGCCCTGCTCGAGCAACCCGAGTGGATGAGCCCGCGCCTGGAACACCTGGACATGCTGGTGTTCCATCAGGACCAGGTCACCGAGCTGCCGACCGGCGCCACGCTGCTGGCCAGCAGCGCGTTCTGCCCTAACGCCGCCTACCACATTGGCGACCAGGTGCTGTGCTTCCAGGCCCA
>DAITLT010000468.1:0-2264 GCA_036835505.1 Pseudomonas sp. | reverse complement strand
GGACAAGATTTGCTTGTCCGGCCGATTTTTTGACCCTGGCGCTCCCGCGGCTGGCGTTCGACAAGGCCTGTTGGCGGCCGTGTGATGTTTTTGCGCGGTGCGGCGTTGGGCGTCTGTCAGTATCATGGCGACATCTGCCTGTTTAGAGGGATCTCCCCGTGCCGCTCTCCCGTCGCTCTGCGTATTGCCTGCCGCTGCTATTTGCCACCTGCCTGAGTCTGTCGGCCTGTAGTGGGCCGACGGCTTTGCAGCAGGCGCTGCGGCCGTTGCCCGAGCGGGTGGAGCTGACCGAGGTGCCGGCTTTCCCCGAGCGTGCTTATCAGGGGGCGCCGACGGCCCTGGCCAGCCTGCTGGTGCAGCAGGGTGTGGATACCTCGCCGGGGTTGCAGGCCAAGGCGCTGCACTTGCCCGAGGCGGAAGCGCGCTTGCAGCAGAGTATGCTTGCCCAGGTGAACAGCCATGGCCTGCTGGTGTATCCGCTGCAGCCAAGTTTGCCGGCGTTGCTGGAGCAGGTGGCTGCGGGCTTGCCGGTGTTGTTGCGTTTCAATGAGGGCATGGCCTGGGTTGATATGCCGCGTTATGCGGTGTTGGTGGGCTATGACCGGGAAGAGCAGACTCTGTTGCTGCGCGCGGGTAATAGCCGGCGCTGGCAAACCAGTTTCTCCAGTTTCGAGTCGGCCTGGCAGTCCGCTGGGGCCTGGGCGGTGCTGGTGCTGGCGCCTGTGCAACTGCCGGCCAGGGTTGATGCCCAGCGTTGGTTGTTGGCGGCGGAGCAGGTGGCGCAGGCCGGTCACCAGGAGGCGGCGGCCAATGCTCGGCGAGCCTTGCAGCGCGGTTCTTTGCCTCGATAAGAGGGCTGCTGGTGCTGTTGAGTTTTTGCTCTGCAACAAAAAATGCCCTCGATCTTGCGATCAGAGGGCATTTTCATCTTGCCCAGACTGCCGTTAGACAGCCTGGATTGACCCGGCAAGCTTACTTGCGGTCTTTCAGCTCGGTCATGTCGCGCTGCGGGTAGCCGGTGTACAGCTGGCGCGGGCGGCCGATCTTGTACGGGCTGGAGAGCATTTCTTTCCAGTGCGAGATCCAGCCAACGGTACGGGACATGGCGAAGATCACGGTGAACATGCTGGTCGGAATGCCGATCGCCTTCAAGATGATGCCCGAGTAGAAGTCGACGTTCGGGTACAGGTTGCGTTCCTTGAAGTACGGGTCGGTCAGGGCGATCTCTTCCAGGCGCATGGCCAGGGCCAGTTGCGGATCGTTGGTGATGCCCAGTTCTTTCAGCACTTCATCGCAGGTCTGCTTCATCACGGTGGCGCGTGGGTCGCGGTTTTTGTAGACGCGATGACCGAAGCCCATCAGCTTGAATGGGTCGTTCTTGTCCTTGGCCTTGGCGATGTACTTGTCGATGTTGTCGACGTTGCCGATCTCGTCCAGCATGCTCAGTACGGCTTCGTTGGCCCCGCCGTGAGCCGGCCCCCACAGGGCGGCAATACCGGCAGCGATACAGGCGAACGGGTTGGCACCCGAGGAGCCGGCCAGGCGCACGGTGGAGGTGGAGGCGTTTTGCTCATGGTCGGCGTGCAGGACAAAAATACGGTCCATGGCCTTGGCCAACACCGGGCTGATCGGTTTGATCTCGCACGGGGTGTTGAACATCATGTGCAGGAAGTTTTCCGCGTAGTTCAGGTCGTTACGCGGGTACATCATGGGCTGGCCCATGGAGTACTTGTAAGCCAGAGCGGCGATGGTCGGCATCTTGGCGATCAGGCGCATGGCCGAAACTTCGCGGTGATGCGCGTCGTTAATGTCCAGGGAGTCGTGGTAGAAGGCCGACAGTGCGCCGACTACGCCACACATGATGGCCATCGGGTGTGCATCACGACGGAAGCCATTGAGGAAGCTTTTCAGCTGCTCATGAACCATGGTGTGGTTCTTGATGGTGTTGACGAACTGCTCTTTCTCGGCGGCATTGGGCAATTCGCCGTTGAGCAACAGATAGCAGGTTTCGAGATAGTCAGACTTCTCGGCCAGTTGCTCGATCGGGTAACCGCGATGCAGCAATATGCCCTGGTCACCATCGATATAGGTGATCTTCGACTCGCACGAGGCGGTGGACATAAAGCCAGGATCAAAAGTGAAACGGCCCGTGGCGGTTAAGCCCCGTACGTCAATTACATCGGGACCAACGGTGCCGGATAAAACGGGCAGTTCGACGGGGGCTGCGCCCTCGATGATCAACTGCGCTTTTTTGTCAGCCATGT
>DAITLT010000467.1:0-2269 GCA_036835505.1 Pseudomonas sp. | reverse complement strand
TCGGTCAGGCGCGGCAGGTGTTTGGCCTCGATGCCCTGGCCGCTGTCCTGCACGCTGAGGTGGGCGCCGGTTTCGTCGGCCCACCAGCGCACGCGGATGCTGCCCTCGGCCGGGGTGTATTTGACTGCGTTGAAGATCAGGTTGGAGAAGGCGCTGCGCAGTTCCGCCTCGCTGCCCTTGAGCTGCAGGCGGTTGTCGGCCTCCAGGCTGATGCGGTGGTTGCGGTTGCCCGACAGCGCCTGGGCGTCGGCGGTGATCGACAGCAGCAACAAATCGACGGCCACCGGCTGGTTGTCCGAGGGGTAGTCGGTGGCTTCCAGCTTGGCCAATAGCAGCAGGTCATTGAGCAGGGTTTGCATGCGCCGGTCTTGCTGCTGCATTTGCTGCAGGGCGCGGCGCCAGCGCGGGTTCACCTCTTCGACATTGTCGAGCAGGGTTTCCAGGTAGCCGGCGATCACCGTCAGCGGTGTGCGCAGTTCGTGGGAGACGTTGGCGATAAAGTCTTTGCGCATCTGCTCCAGCTGATGCACGCGGGTCACGTCGCGCACCAGCATCAGGTGTTCGTCGTTGCCGTAGCGGGTGATCTGGAAATGCACGCGCAGATGGTCGTTGAGCGGCGAGGGCAGCTCCAGGGGTTCGTTGAAGTTGCCCTGCTCGAAGTATTCCTTGAAGCGCGGATGGCGCACCAGGTTGGCGATCGACTGGCCGCTGTCCTGGGGGGTTTTCAGGCCCAGCAGGGTTTCCGCGGCGAGGTTCCACCACTCCAGGTTGCCGTCGCGGTCGAGCATGATCACCGCGTCCTTGAGCGCCGCGGTGGATTCCTGCACGCGATCGATGACCGCTTGCAGGCGGCCACGGGCGCGCTGATCGCGGCGCTGCAGGCGGTAGATGCTGTCGAACACTTCGCCCCACAGGCCATGGCCGTCGGGCGGTGGCTCATCGGCCTTGTGCTGTTTCAGCCAGGTGTGCAGGCGCAGCAGTTGGCGCAGGTTCCAGCCCAGATACAGGCTCAGGCCGAAGACCAGAGCCCAGGCGTAGTAGCCGCTGGCCAGGCCGAGGAGCAGGCAGCCGCCGATAATCAGCAGCAGGCGGCGGAGCAGAATGCTGTGCCAGTTTTGATTCACGGGATATCCAAAGCAAAGGTGTTACACAAAGCGCTTGAATCAGCTTTTGGTGGAGAAACGATACCCCGTGCCGCGCACGGTTTGTACCAGGTTCTCATAGACCTCGCCGAGGGCCTTGCGCAGGCGGCGGATATGCACATCGACGGTGCGCTCTTCGACATACACGTTGCCGCCCCAGACCTGGTCGAGCAATTGGCCGCGGGTGTAGGCGCGTTCCTGGTGGGTCATAAAGAACTGCAGCAGGCGGTATTCGGTCGGGCCGATCTCGGCGGGCTTGCCGTCGATGGTTACGCGGTGGCTGATCGGATCGAGCAGCAGGCCGCCGATCTCGATCGGCGTCTCGTTGTCGGCGGCTCCGGCGCGGCGCAGCACGGCCTTCAGGCGCGCCACCAGCTCACGCGGCGAGAACGGCTTGGTGATGTAGTCGTCGGCGCCGACTTCCAGGCCCTGGATCTTGTTGTCCTCTTCACCCTTGGCGGTGAGCATGATGATCGGGATGTCGTCGCTCAACTCGTCGCGCTTCAGGCGGCGGGCCAATTCGATGCCCGAGGTGCCGGGTAGCATCCAGTCGAGCAGGATCAGATCGGGCTTGCGATCGACGATCATGGCGTGGGCCTGCTGGGCGTTTTCCGCCTCCTGGCAATCGTAGCCAGCCATTTCCAGGGCCACGGCGATCATCTCGCGGATCGGCGCTTCGTCGTCAACGATCAAAATGTTCTTGCCAACCATGGATCAAGCCTCAAGTCATAACGCTGTCATGTGCCGCATTAGATAACGGAATTATTGCAGTCATGTGACAGGGTATTTCAGACCCTAGCCTATGGCGTAATCGGCGACGATACCGAGGAAGATCGCCAGGCCGGCCCAGTGGTTGTGCAGGAAGGCGTTGAAGCAGGCCATTGGCTTGCGGTTGCGGGTTTGTCGGTACTCCCAGACGAAGCAGGCGGCGGCGATCAGCAGGCCGAGCTGGAAGCACAGGCCGAGCTGGAATTTGCTGCCGGCCAGCAGCAGGCACAGCAGGGCCAGGCCTTGCAGGCTGGCGATGATCAGGCGGTCGGCGTCGCCGAACAGGATGGCGGTGGATTTGACCCCGATCTTCAGGTCGTCGTCGCGGTCGGCCATGGCGTAGTAGGTGTCGTAGGCCA
>DAITLT010000466.1:0-2273 GCA_036835505.1 Pseudomonas sp. | reverse complement strand
CCGTTGGAGCAAGGAGCTCAAGGTGGGGATATGCCGAGATAAGGAAAAAATTAGGGCATTAGTCTTGTAAGGCAATTATTTAGGCTCTGTCTGAGTTAACTGTTGCATGTCCGTATACCCCAGCGACTCTCCCAAGAAAATCAATGGGTTGAGCTGCGCTTTGTAGCGTTCAAGTAGGCGCCGCCAGCCCAGATAGTTCGTTAGGTACTTGGTGGCCACACCATGAAAAGGAGTCATCCAGCTCTTGAGCCGGCTATCGTAGGCGTTCACGTTCTGGATGTGGAAAGCCCCATCAACCCGGCGCTTCTGGCTCGGGTTTATCGGTTGAGGAGTAATGCCTGCTGCTTTGGCAAAGTGGGCATAGACACCTGCATTGTCGGTACAAAGAATCGCGTCCACATCAACCAGGGGGCGTAGCCGTTCCCCGACGTGAGCCGCATCGAGTTTTTCAAGCTTGAAGTCAGCCTGTTGACCACTGCGATCTCTCACCACCAACACCGGGATCTGTTCGGCAGACAACCCGCGTCGTTTGGCACTCCCTCCGCGTTTGCGAGGTGGCCGGGGCAGTTCTCGCTGGCCCTTGAAGGATTCCAGGAAGAAGGGGCGGTTGCAGGAGCTGAGTGCAACACGGTTATTGAATTGAAGCTGGAGCATCATGCTGCATAGCCATGGCTTCCTGCATTACCTCACCCATGACTTCGATCGGGCACTTGAAGTCGAAGCGCTTACGCGGACGCATATTCAGTTGCAGCGCTATGGCATTCAGCTCTTCCTGGCTGTGTACCGACAAGTCCGTTCCCTTGGGCAGGTATTGGCGGATCAGGCCGTTGATGTTTTCGTTGCTGCCGCGCTGCCAAGGGCTATGAGGATCGCAGAAGAATATCGCCACACCGGTTCTCTGGGTGATCTGGGCGTGCTACGCCATCTCCCGCCCCTGGTCGTAGGTCATGCTCTTGCGCATCGCCAGCGGCATGCGATTGAGCGCGGCACTGAAGCCCTCCATCGCCGAGGTCGCCGTCACGTCGTTCATCTTCACCAGCATCAGGTAGCGACTGGTGCGTTCCACCAAGGTGCCCACTGCCGAGGCGTTGGCCTTGCCCTTGATCAGGTCACCCTCCCAATGGTCGGGCATCAGGCGGTCTTCGATTTCCGGCGGGCGCACGTGAATGCTGACCATCTCGGGAATCTGGCCGCGCCGATCTACACCGCCAGAACGCGGCCTGCGTGTCGTCTTACCTTGGCGCAGGCAGATGATCAGCTCCTTGCGCAGCTCTCCGACGGGCAGGGCGTAGATCGCGTTATAGATCGTCGCGCGACAGACGTAGGCATCTCTGAGGTTGGGTATGTTCATACTGCGCAGCTTGCCGGCAATCTGCTCGGGAGACAAACGCTCACGCAGCTATGAGCGACCAGTTCGAAGCGCTCACTGCCGGGCAGCAATTTGCGCCTGGGGCGGCAGGCTTGGCGCCGGCGCCGCATCTGCTGCTGGGCTCCGTGGGCCGAATAGGTGCCGCAAGCCTGGCGATTACGACGCAGCTCCCGGCTGATGGTCGAGGGGGATCGGTTGATCAGGCAGGCAATCCTTCTCTGACTGAAGCCTTGGACATGACCGATTTGGATCGTGGCGCGCTCTGCAACGCTGAGTTCGGAATAGGACATAGGGGCAGCACCGTACCGGAATGGTCAGGTGTTGCACTCAGTTTCCGCGGCCGCCCGTTTAGCGCTGACTTTCAACAATTCAAAGCTTGCAGCTGTAGAGAAGTCCATATATATCTACAAGTTGGCAGTAGAGCGTGCTATTGCTCTTGTGCCCTCGGCGGAGGTCGCTTGGGCAGCATTCTCCTGCCGAACGGACGTGCTGTTGCGCCATGAGACCAGCAGCACGCCCGCCAGTACCAGGCCGGCACCGGCCAGTTGCGCGTGGGAAACCGGCTCCGAGAGCAACTTCCAACCGAAGAAGATCGTCAGTATCGGGCCCAGTGTGCCGATCAGCACGGTGCGTGCCGCGCCGATATGGCGAACTGCGGCTGACTGCCAGAACACCGGCAGTACCGTCGAGAATAGCGCCATCGCCGCGCCATACAGGTAGACCGGGGCGGGCTGGATCAAGGCGGTAAACGGCTGGGTGGCGAGGAAGTGCAACTGCGTGGCGACGGTGGAAACCAAAATCGCCAGCGCGGCGAAGCGCAGGGTGCCGAGGCGATGCACCGCGATCTCTGCCCCGGCGCTATACAGCGCGTAGGACACCGCGGAGCCGAAGACGAAGGCCGCGC
>DAITLT010000465.1:0-2287 GCA_036835505.1 Pseudomonas sp. | reverse complement strand
CGCGCCTGACCCGCTTCCTGGAGGCGGCGTATGCGAAGATGTGGAAAGACTACTGCCTGCGGACTGATTCATAATAGGCAGTGTTTCTGATATGGCTAATTCAACGGTGATCAATACTTTTGTCGGCTACGATCCCCGCGAAGCGGTCGCCTTCAACGTGCTGTCCCACAGCATACACGTCCGCGCTTCCCAACCGGTGTCGATTACGCCGCTCATGCTGAGCCAGCTCAAGGGCATACTGACCCGCGAGCGGCATCCGCTTCAGTCGACCGATTTCTCGTTCTCGCGCTTTCTCACACCGTATCTTTCGGGCTATTCCGGCTGGTCGATATTCATGGATTGCGACATGCTGATGCTCGACGATATCGCCAACCTCTGGAGGCTGCGCGATGAGCGCTATGCGGTGATGGTCGTCAAACACGATCATGTGCCGAAAGAAAGGACAAAATTCCTCGGCGAACCACAAAGCCAGTACGAGAAGAAGAACTGGTCGAGCGTGATACTGTTCAACAACGCTAAATGCAGAGCGCTGGCACCGGACTACGTGAGCCGGGCCTCCGGCCTGGAACTGCACCAATTCAAATGGCTGGAGAGTGACGACCTGATCGGCGCGCTGCCCGACCGTTGGAACCATCTAGTGGGATATGACCTCCCGCGCAGGGACGCCGCCCTCGTGCACTACACGGTGGGCGGCCCGTATTTCGAGGAGTACAAGGACTGCGAATATGCCGAAGAATGGCGGCAGGAACGTGAGCGGATGTTGCGCACAGGGTTTCGGCGACCTATCGCCTGAGAGCCGTGTTTAACGAGTGGCACATCGGATCATGCTCCACGGTTTGAGACGACGGGTCGAGGCCTGGTTTTCCCGGTTCGAGCCCAAGCAATACGCCGGCCCTGGCCCGGTAGAGGTTGGGGCTGAGCCGGTTGTGCACGCCGGGCGATATCCGTTCGCTCGAGCGGCTACGAAACACCCTGACGAATGGGATATGAAAGCGGATACACAGGATCTGACGGTGGCTGAGGCCATGCAGCTTGCCGTTGACAGTCACCAAACAGGGGATTTGAAAGGGGCTGAGAACATGTGCCGCCAAATTCTCAATGCGCTACCCCAGCATGGCGATGCGTTGCATCTGCTCGGGGTCATTGCCCACCAGCAAGGCGAGCACCAACGTGCGGTAGAGCTGATCAGTCGGGCCGCCAGCATAGACGGCAAGAATCCCCATTATTTTAACAACCTGGGCGTTTCGCTCTCAGCCTTGGGCCGATTTGAAGCAGCCGCCGACAGCTTCCGCACGGCGCTCAAGCTCATGCCTGACTCGTGGGAAGCATGCTTCGGACTGGGTGAGGCTCTAAGAGCACAACAGAAGTTCGACGACGCCATAGAAAGTTTTGAACGCACCGTCAGACTGAAACCCGATCATATCGAGGCTCATCACAATCTCGGGCTGACCTTGCTGAAGAGCGGCGCCTACGATGATGCCATCTTCGTATTCAAGGCGGCGATTGCGTTAAATCCGGAATTAGACGCGTTGCACAACGATCTGGGTCTGGCATTGCATGCCAGGGGGAGCTATGAAGAGGCGATTAGCTCGTTCCGAAGAGCTGTGGCGTTATCGCCCGGGCTGTACCAAGCGCTTCATAATCTCGCGCTCTCCCTTAAAGAGCTCGGTAAGCTCGATGAGGCCATCGCAACTCTTCAGCAGGCGATGCACGTCAAGCCCGACTTTCCTGAGGCCTATTTCAGCTACGGTAACGTGCTGCATCAGCAAGGACAAGTCCCAGAGGCGGTGGCGAGTTATCGCCATGCGCTTCAACTCAAGCCGGATTTTGCGCGGGCGCACAGCAATCTTGTTTACGCATTGAATTTCCTGCCTGATTACACGCCGGAGACAATTTTCAGCGAACACCTCGAATGGGCCCGGCGCCATGCCGCGCCGTTGAAGCCCGCGATCAGGCCGCACCGCAATCTCCGGACACAGGATCGCAGGCTGCGGGTCGGCTATGTGTCAGGAAATTTTCGCAGACACGCTGTGAGCTATTTCTTCGAGCCGGTGCTGGTAAATCACGACCGCAACCGTTTGAGTATCTTCTGCTATTCGGACGTCGGCCAACCGGATGCTTATACGGAGCGCATGCGTAACTGCCGCTGCGTCTGGCGTGACATTGCCGGGCAAAGCGATGAAGCCGTGGCCCGGCTCATCGCCGGTGACGAGATCGACATCCTGGTCGATCTGAGCGGCCATATAGCCGAGCACCGATTGCTGGTATTTGCGCGCAAGCCGGCGCC
>DAITLT010000464.1:0-2297 GCA_036835505.1 Pseudomonas sp. | reverse complement strand
CGGGTAAAGCCCTTGACCGTGATCTGGCCCTTGTCGCGGCACATGATCACGTCCTTGACCAGCGAGTAAGCCTCGTGGGAGATCAGGATTTCGCCCGATTCGGCGGCGCTTTCCAGGCGGCTGGCCAGGTTCACTTCGCGGCCGATGATGGTGTAGTCCATGCGCGTGTCGGCGCCGAAGTTACCCACCGTGCAGTAGCCGGTGTTCAGGCCCATGCGGATTTCCAGCGGCTTGGTGATGCCCTGGGCGCGCCACTGCTGGCGCAGCACCTTCATATGCTTGCGCATGGCGATGGCCATGGATACGGCGGCCACGGCGTCTTTTTTCGCGCCCTGGCTGGTTGGGTCGCCGAAGAACACCATCACGCAGTCGCCGACGAACTTGTCGATGGTGCCGCCGTATTTCAGGGCAATCTTCGACATCTCGTTGAGGTAGGTGTTGAGCAGGTCGGTGAGGGCTTCGGCCTCCAGCTCTTCGGTCAGTTCGGTAAAGCCCTTGATGTCGGAGAAGAACACCGTGAGCTTCTTGCGCTGGGTTTCCAGGCGCACGTGCTTCTTGCCGCTGAAGATCATTTCCCAGACCTGGGGTGACAGGTACTTGGCCAGGTTGCGCGCCAGGCGCGCGGCTTTCTCCTGCTCGCGCTTGATCTCGCCGCGGGCCAGCACCAGGTTCAGGCCTTGCTGGTGGACGAAATAGGCGGTGATGCAGACATACAGGGTGGTAAACAGCACGCTGACCACGGCCACCAGCGGCGGGGTGTTGGCCTTGAGCTGCAGATTGATCAAGGCCGCGGTGAAGATCGTGCCGCTGGCCGCCACCAGCAGGGCCAGGCCCAACTGGCGCAGGCCGCCATTGATCAGCGCGCTGAACGACAGGGTCAGCATCAACATCAGACACGGCACCACCGAGAAGCCCAGCAGGGCGGTGGCGGCGCCGGCATGCAGGGCGTCGAGAAACAGCAGCACCAGGTAGCTCTGCTGCGGGTGGTCATGTTTGAAGCGGGCGCTCAGGTGGTGCGCCAGGTGCGGGTAAAGCAGGGTGTAGGGCACCATCCAGAGCAGTTCATTGCTGAAATAGTGGGCATAGTTGCCGGCGGCCACACTGGCGGCCACGGCGATATAGGCGAGGATGCGCGAGTAATATTCGCGCAGTGGCGGCGTTGGCAAACTGTTCGGGCGCGCGGGGCTGACAGCTTTCATAGCAATTAAACGATCCCTGCTGGTGACTGGCGCCTCTGCTGGGCGCCTGGGCCTGATGTGGCCTGGCCGGGGATCATAACCAAGCCATGCGCCAGCCGCCAAGCAGCGCCGCCCAACGGCGTGTGCCTGGGGTGGGGAGCCGTCAGTGCTTCCAGAAGGCCTTGGTGAGCAATACCAGTACGGTGAGGATCTCCAGGCGCCCCAGCAACATGCCGATGGTCAGCAGCCACTTGGCGGCATCCGGCAGGGTGGCGAAGTTGCCCGCCGGGCCGATGATTGGCCCAAGGCCTGGGCCAACGTTGCACACGGCGGTGGCGGCGCCGGTCAGGGCGGTGATCCAGTCCAGGCCGATCAGGGCCAGGCCAAGGGCGATCAGGCCGATGGTGATGGTGAAGAAAAACGAGAAGGTAATCAGCGAGCGAACGATGTCCTCGTCCAGGTTATGGCCGTTGTATTGCTGCTTGATCACCGCCCGCGGATGAATCAGTTGCTGCAGGTTGGCCTTGAGCAGCACATAGGCAACCTGGAAGCGGAAGATCTTCAGGCCGCCGGCGGTGGAGCCTGAGCAGCCGCCGACAAAGGTCAGGTAGAAGAACAGCAATACCGCGAAGCTGCCCCACTGGGTGTAATCGCCCAGGGCAAAGCCGGTGGTGGTGACGACTGAGGTGACATTGACGGCGACGATGCGCACGGCATCCAGCCAGTTGTGCTCGGAGTTGGCCCATAGCCAGGTGCCGAACACCAACCAGGTCAACACTAGAAAGCCAACGAATCCGCGCACTTGATGATCTTTGATCAGTGCCTTGCGGTTACCGCGCATCGTGGCGACATACAGGGTAAATGGCAGACCGCCGCAGAGCATCATGGTCACTGCTACCCAATGGACTGAGGCTTGTTGCCAGTTGGCCAGGGAGTTGTCTGAGGTCGAGTAACCCCCGGTGGCGATCGAGGTCATTGCGTGATTGATCGCCTCGAAAGGCGTCATCCCAGCCAGCCAGAACCCCAGGAAACCGAACAGGGTTAGCATCACATAGACCAATAGGATGTACTTGGCGGCCATGTGCGAGCGCGGCATGACCTTCTCGCCCCAGTCCGAGG
>DAITLT010000463.1:0-2334 GCA_036835505.1 Pseudomonas sp. | reverse complement strand
ACAGCCTGCGCCGCGAGTTCCAGGTGCCCTTCGTCAGCCTGATCCTGTTCAGCGAAACGCCCATGCCGGTCGGCCGCTGGGTCAGCAGCGCCGAGGCCCACCAGGCCATCGGCGGCCTGCTGGCCGGCGGCAAAACCTTGTGCGGCGTGCTGCGCAGCCACGAACTGGCATTCCTGTTCGGTGACCAGGAGCGCGACAGCGTAGGCTCGGCGGCCGTGGTCGCGCTGTCGTTCCAGGGCCTGCACGGCGTACTGGCCATCGGCAGCCCCGATCCGCAGCACTACAAAAGCTCTTTGGGCACCCTGTTTCTCAGCTATATCGCCGAAGTGCTGGCCCGCGTGCTGCCGCGCTTCGCCACCCCGCTGCGCTCCGTGCGCTAATGCTGTCGCGCGCCGCCGCCGGCTTTCGGGCCGAGCGGCGCTAGCAGGGCCACCATGCACAACCCGCTCGACGCCTACCTGGAACACTTGCGCTGCGAACGCCAGGTGTCGGCGCACACCTGCAGCGCCTATCGCCTGGACCTGGGCAAAGTTCTCGATTATTGCCAGCAAGAGCAGCTCGCCGACTGGCGCGCACTCGACACCCCTGGCCTGCGCCGCCTGATCGCCCGCCTGCACCAGCAGGGCCTGAGCGGCAAAAGCCTGGCGCGTCTGCTCTCGGCGGTGCGCGGCTTTTACCAATACCTCAACCGCCAAGGCCTGTGCAGCCACGACCCGGCCAACGGCCTGACGCCGCCGAAGGGTGAACGACGCCTGCCGAAAACCCTGGATGCCGACCGCGCCAAGCAGTTGCTGGATGGCCACGTCGAGGACGACTTTCTCGGCCACCGCGACCAGGCCCTGCTGGAGCTCTGCTATTCCAGCGGCCTGCGCCTGGCCGAGTTGGTGAGCCTGAACACCGAGCAACTGGACCTCAGCGACGGCCTGGTCACAGTGCGCGGCAAGGGCAACAAGCTGCGCGTGGTGCCAATTGGCAGCAAAGCCCGCGCGGCGCTGCAACTCTGGTTGCCGTTACGCGCCCTGGCCAACCCGCTGGATGACGCGGTGTTTATCAGCCAGCAGGGCCGCCGCTTGGGCCCGCGCGCCATCCAGCTGCGCATGCGCCAGGCCGGCGTGCGCGAACTGGGCCAACACCTGCACCCGCACATGCTGCGGCACAGCTTTGCCAGCCATCTGCTGGAATCCTCCCAGGACCTGCGTGCGGTACAGGAACTGCTTGGCCATGCCGACATCGCCACCACGCAGATCTACACCCACCTGGACTTCCAGCACCTGGCCACGGTTTACGACAGCGCCCACCCTCGGGCTAAACGCCGCACCTCGAGCGACGCAGTCGAGGCGGATGAGCCATTGCCCGGCAGCGGCAATCTGCCGCGAGCCAAACGCCCCACGAGCAGTGACGAATGAGCATTCAACTGATCACCTTCGACCTCGACGACACCCTTTGGGATGTCGCCAGCGTGATGCACAGCGCGGAAAACACCCTGCGCGACTGGCTGGCCAGCCATGCGCCGCAACTCAGCGGCGTGCCCATCGAACACCTGTGGGCGATCCGCGCCCGCCTGCTGGCCGCCGAGCCAGGCCTCAAGCATCGCCTCAGTGCGCTGCGCCGACGGATTCTCCTGCTCGCCTTGCAGGAGGCCGGCTATCCCGAGCATCAGGCCGAGCCACTGGCCGAAGCCGGCTTCCAGGTATTTCTCGAAGCGCGCCACCAGGTCAGCCTGTTTGCCGAGGTGCAGCCGACCCTGGAACACCTGGCCAATCACTACCAACTGGGGGTGATCAGCAACGGCAACGCCGATGTGCGCCGCCTGGGCCTGGCCGACTATTTCCAGTTCGCCTTGTGTGCCGAGGAGCTGGGCATCGGCAAGCCCGATCCACTGCCGTTCCAGCACGCCCTGGCACGCGCCGGAGTGAGCGCCGAACACGCCGTACACATCGGCGATCACCCCGTTGACGACATTGCCGGCGCCCAGGCGGCCGGCCTGCGCGCCGTCTGGTTCAATCCACAAGGCAAGGCCTGGGGCGAGGCGCCACGGCCCGACGGAGAAGTCCGCAACCTCGCCGAACTGCCCGCCCTGCTCGCCGGCTGGCGCCACCCGGCGGCGTAACGGGCAACAAAAAGGCTATGTACCAATTACGTGTTGCAGCGCCGATGGTTGTATTTGACACAGCAGTGAGCTGGCGCAGTTAGAGGCTTCGCGGTCAAGACCGCTCCCACAGATCGTGTAGACGCCTCGGCCCCCGGTCCCGTCAGGAGGCCGAGCGGAGGTGCTGTGGAGAGGGGCATTTGGCATGGATGCCAAATGAGGAACGATGGGCCAGGGATGGCCCA
>DAITLT010000462.1:0-2334 GCA_036835505.1 Pseudomonas sp. | reverse complement strand
GCCGGTGATGGGCGGCATTCTCTGCCTGCTGTTCGGCTCCATCGCGGTGGTCGGCTTGAACACCCTGATCCGCCATCAGGTGGATTTGTCCGAGGCGCGCAACCTGATCATCGTTTCGGTGACCCTGGTGTTCGGCATCGGCGGCATGGTTGTCGGCAATAGCGATTTCACCCTCTCCGGCATTTCCCTGTGCGCCATCTGCGCCCTGCTGCTCAACCTGCTCCTGCCAGGTGGCGAGGGTTGGCACAGCAAGACCGTGCTGGAAGAGCCAGACCTGTAACTCGCGCCAAACTAAAAAGCCCCGCCTGGCAGCTCGCCGGGCGGGGCTTTTTAGTTTGGCGCAGAGCTTACAGCGCCAGCGGCGCGCTCTCGCAGAGGCGCTTAAGCGCCGGGCCCCAGGCCGGGTGATCGTTCAGGCAGGGCACCAGCAGCAGCTCTTCACCGCCGGCGGCGAGGAACTCTTCACGGCCACGAATGCCGATCTCCTCCAGAGTCTCGATGCAATCGGCGACAAACGCCGGGCACATCACCAGCAGCTTCTTCACCCCTTGGCCGGCCAGCTCGTGCAGGCGCGCCTCGGTGTAGGGCTCGATCCACTTGGCCCGGCCCAGGCGTGACTGGAAGGACACCGACCATTGCTCGGGCTTGAGCCCCAGTTGCGCGGCAAATAGCTCGGCGCTGCGCAGGCACTGGGCGCGGTAACACACGGCGAGCAGCTCAGGCGTGGCATTACGGCAGCAGTCTGGCCCTTTCAAGCACTGCCCACCCGTGGGGTCGAGCTTGTGCAGGTGCCGCTCGGGCAAGCCGTGAAAGCTCAGCAGCAGGTGATCGAAGCCCGCCTGCAGATGGGGCTTGGCGCTCTCGGCCAGGGCCGCAATGTATTCCGGCTGCTGGTAGAACGGCTGGAGGATGGCAAATTGCATCGCCAGCTTATGCGCACGCACCACCCGCTTGGCCTCTTCGATCACCGTGGTCACGGTGCTCTCGGCAAACTGCGGATACAACGGCGCCAGGGTGACCTGGCGGATGCCCTGACTGGCCAGGCGCAGCAGCACGCTCTCGATCGACGGCTCGCCGTAACGCATCGCCAGCTCCACCGGACCATGGCGCCACTGGCCCTGCATCTGAGTTTGCAGGCGGCGGCTGAGGACCACCAGCGGCGAGCCTTCGTCCCACCAGATCGAGGCATAGGCATGGGCCGACGCCGCCGGACGCTTCCACAGGATCAGCGCCACCAGCAACAGGCGCAGCGGCCATGGCAGGTCGATGACATAGGGGTCCATCAGAAACTGATTGAGGTAGCGACGCACATCCGCCACCTCAGTCGAGGCCGGCGAACCCAGGTTGACCAGCAACAGCGCGTGATCGGTCATACAGCATCCTTATGGCCAAGAAGATCGTTCAAGGCCGCATCCAAGTCGGTAAAACGGAAGGTGAACCCGGCCGCCAGCAGCCGCTGCGGCAATGCCCGCTGACCACCGAGTAACAGGCCACTCAATTCGCCCAGGCCCAGGCGCAACACCCAGGCCGGCATCGGCAGCAGCGCCGGGCGATGCCAGGCGCGGCCCAAGGCCCGCGAGAAATCCAGATTGCGCGCCGGTATCGGCGCGCAGGCATTATAAGGACCGCGGGCGTCATCGTGGTGCAAGAGAAAATCAATCAGGCCGATTTGATCCTGCAAGTGAATCCACGGCATCCATTGCCGACCATTGCCCAGCGGCCCACCCAGGCCCAGCTTGAATGGCAGGCGCAAACGACCGAGAAAGCCGCCCTCGGCCGCCAATACCAGCCCCGTGCGCAGCAACACCACGCGCATGCCCAGGGCCTCACCGGCCAACGCCGCCGCCTCCCAGGCCGCACACAGCTGGCTGGCGAAGTCCGCGCCAACCGGCGCCATCGTCTCATCCAGGGCTTGCTCGCCGCCATCGCCATACCAGCCCACTGCCGAACCGGAGAGCAGTACCCGCGGCCGCTCGGCGCGAGTGCCGAGCCAGGCCAGCAACTGCTCGGTCAGGGCCACCCGACTGGCCAGCAGAACGGCCTTGCGCGTGTTCGTCCAGGGCCGATCGGCAATCGGCGCGCCGGCCAGGTTGACCACCGCATCCAAGTGTTCGTCGCCCAGTTCCTCAAGCCGGGCAATGGCCCGCACCCCAGGGCCGCACAAGCGCGCGACCTGCTCGGGGCGACGACTCCAGACCACCAATTGATGGCCCTGGGCATGCCAGTGATGGCACAGCGCGCGACCGATCAGGCCGGTACCACCGGTCAGCAATATCTGCATGGCATCTTCCTCCCACAAGCTAAAGCACTGACTAGTCTGATGAGTAGACAGGT
>DAITLT010000461.1:0-2338 GCA_036835505.1 Pseudomonas sp. | reverse complement strand
TAGCGCTGCGGCTGCTGGGTCTTGTTGATCACCTTGAGCAGGTAGGTGTTCTCGATCTGCCCCAGCTGGTTCTCGCGGAACATGCTGCGGTCCTTGGCCGAGTCGATGGACAGCATCGAGCGCGCGCTCAAGGCCCAGACAAAGGCGGCGAGCATCAACAGCAGCGCGATGCCATAGCCGATCAACCGTGGCCGCAGCCAGTGGGTCTTGCCGCCCTGCAGTTCACGCTCGGAGTGATAGCCCACCAGGCCTCTGGCATAGCCCATCTTGTCCATGACCCCGTCGCAGGCGTCGATGCAGGCACCGCAACTGATGCAGTCGATCTGCAGGCCATCACGGATATCGATACCGGTCGGGCACACCTGCACGCACATATAACAGTCGATGCAATCGCCCAGGCCAGCGACCTTGTGGTCGCTGTCCTTCCTGCGCGGGCCACGGCCTTCGCCACGCTTGGCGTCGTAGGCTACCAGCAGGGTGTCATCGTCGAACATCGCACTCTGAAAGCGCGAGTAGGGGCACATATGCACGCAGACCTTCTCGCGCAGCCAGCCGGCGTTGAGGTAGGTGGCAGCCATAAAGAACAGCACCCACACCAGGGTGCCGCCCTCCAGTTGCAGGCGCAGCAGGTCGCTGGCCAGCGGGCGGATCGGCGTGAAGTAACCGATAAAGGTCAGCGCCGTCAGCAGGCTGACCGCCAGCCAGATCCCGTGCTTGGCGCTGCGCCGCGCCAGCTTGTTCAGCGACCAGGGCGCGGCGTCCAGCTTGACCCGCTGGTTGCGCTCGCCCTCGGTGATTTTCTCCGCCCACATAAACACCCAGGTCCACACACTCTGCGGGCAGGTGTAGCCACACCACACCCGCCCGGCCACCACGGTGATGGTGAACAGGCCGAAGGCGGCAATGATCAGCAGCGCCGAGAGCAGGGTGAAATCCTGCGGCCAGAAGGTCGCGCCGAAGATGTAATAGCGATGCTCAGCCAGATTCCACAGCACCGCCTGGCGACCGTCCCAGTCCAGCCAGGCGGTGCCGAAGAAGATCAGAAACAGCAAACCCGCACCGTACAGGCGCAGATTGCGAAAGCGGCCGCTAAAACTGCGGGTATGAATCGGCCCGCCCGCCTGGGCAGGCGTCAGGCGGATAGGCTGGCGCGGGTCGATGGTCTCGATGATCTGCGCGGGAATACGTTCGCTCATTACGGGCCTCGTCGGGCTTTATCAGGCGAGGCGAATGATGCGAGCGCGGGTATTTGGATAACAGACTCAGGTTTTCAAATAAAAAGCGGATCAGATGGTGGGGGAGATCTGGCTTTAGTGGGGGGATGGGGCGGCAATCGGCCAAAAGGGGACATTAGAGTAGAAAAAAATAGATCTGTCCCCTTTTCGACCGTCCCCTTTTCGACCGCGAACTCTGACGTTCCCCAGCAAACGTCGGCAGAGGAGATGTCCTGGGGACAGGACTGCCCATTAGCGACGTCTTCGGCCACCTTCGGGTGGCCTTTTTGCATTAGCGGGTAATACTTTTCTACAAAGGTGGACGTGTTGCTGGTGGCGCGCGCCCCGCGGAGGTGTGAAGTGAAGAAGCTATCAATTGTGGGTGTCGGTATGGTGGGTGAGGCGGCGGCTCAGATCATCGCCCGGGAAGAGTTCTGTCGTGAGTTGATGTTGATTGATGTGCAGGGTGAGTTGGCACAGGGCAAGGCGCTGGACGTCTGGCAGGCGGCAGTTGAGTCAGGTTCTGATACCCGGGTTTACGGCGGGTCCAATGCCGAATTGCTGCAGGATTCTGACCTGGTGGTGATTACGGCGGGTGTGCCCCGCAAGCCTGGTCAGTCGCGCCAGGATGTATTGAGTATCAATCTGCCAATTCTCGATAGCATCATGCTGGATATTAATCGTCATGCTCCGGCGGCGACGGTGTTGGTGGTGTCGAACCCGGTCGACGTGCTGACCTATCGGGCTTGGTCTCTCAGTGGGCTGGGACGCGACAGGGTGTTCGGGCAGGCGGGGGTGCTGGATACAGCGCGCATGAAGTGTTTCATTGCCGAGGAAACAGGGTTTTCTGCTCGGGATATCACGGCGCTGGTGCTGGGAGGGCATGGCGATAGCATGGTGCCGCTGATGCGATACTGTGCGGTCGGTTCGGTGCCGCTGTCTCACTTCCTGTCCAGTCAGCAGATAGAGCGGATTGTGGAGCGCACACGTCAGGGTGGCGGCGAGATTCTGGGTTTGAAGAAGCTGGGGAGTGCCTGCGATGCGCCGGGCGTGGCAATTGCACAGATGGTGGATGCTATCGCCAATGGGCGAAACCGCATTTTGCCGGCGGTCGCGATTCTCGA
>DAITLT010000460.1:0-2343 GCA_036835505.1 Pseudomonas sp. | reverse complement strand
TAAACAGCACATCACCGGCTTCCAGATTGGTCAGCATCGCCGCCAGATCGCCAGGCCGCTCCAGCACCGGCCCCGAGGTGCTCTTGATCGATACGCCCATCTCCTGAGCAATGATATTGGCCAGGGTGGTTTTACCCAGGCCCGGCGGGCCGAAGATCAGGGTGTGATCGAGGGCCTCCTGACGCCCGCGCGCGGCCTGGATAAACAGCTCCATCTGCTCGCGCACACCGGGCTGGCCAATATAGTCAGCCAGGCTCAGCGGCCGAATGGCGCGATCGATCTGCTCTTCACGTTCGCGCGGGTTGGCGCTAATCAGGCGATCGGCCTCAATCATGGCCGATTATCCGCCGGCAATTGCCCATGCTTAGCCCATCCCCTTCAATGCGCGACGAATCAAATCTTCACTGGACAAGCCGTCTTCCTTCACCAGGGCCACCGCACGGCTGGCTTCCTGGGGCTTGTAACCGAGGGAAATCAGGGCGCTGACGGCATCACTCTCCGCGCTTGAGACTGCCGCCCCGGCGCTTGGTTCAATCACCAGGGTCGCCATGCCCGGCAGGCTTTCCCAGGCCTTGAAGCGGTCTTTCAATTCCACCAGCAGACGTTCGGCGGTTTTCTTGCCAACCCCCGGCACCTTCATCAGCGCCGAGGTGTCCTGGGCCTGCACGCAGCGCACCAGCTCATCAACCTCCAGCCCGGACATCAGCGCCAGCGCCAGCTTGGGGCCAACCCCGTTGAGGCGAATCAGCTCGCGAAACAGCTCACGGTCGCGCTTGTCATAAAAGCCATACAGCAACTGGGCGTCTTCACGCACCACCAGATGGGTGTGCAAGGTCAACGGCTCGCCCACTGCCGGCAGGCGATACAGGGTGGTCATCGGCACTTCCAGCTCGTAGCCGAGCCCGTTGACGTCGATAATCAGGTGCGGCGGTTGTTTCTCCGCCAGGGTGCCACGCAAGCGTCCGATCACAAAACCTTCCTCAAATTGAATTACCGGCGCAAACGGCCGCCGCGACTGCGCGCCCCCACCAGCCCATGCACGCTCAGGGTTTGCCGGGTATGGGCATGACAGAGGGCGATGGCCAGGGCGTCGGAGGCGTCGATCTGCGGCTTCTGGGTGAGTTTCAGCAAGTGCATGACCATCAACTGCACCTGCTCTTTAGCCGCCCCGCCGCTGCCGGCAATCGCCTGTTTGACCTGGGTGGCGGTGTACTCGGCGATCTCCAGCCCGGCTTCGGCCGCAGCGACAATCGCCGCGCCACGCGCCTGACCCAGCTTGAGTGCGGAGTCGGCATTCTTGGCCATAAACACCTGTTCGATGCCCATGGTCACCGGCTCGTAGCTGTGGATCACCTCGCGCACGCCGCGAAAGACGATTTGCAACCGCTCGGCCAGCGGCCCGCTGCCGGTCCGGATACAGCCCGAGGCGACATACTCGCAGCCGCGGCCAAGATCACGCACCACGCCGTAGCCGGTGATGCGCGAACCGGGGTCGATACCCAAAATCAGGGTCATGCTGTCTTCCGCCTGTAGCGTCACCCAATCGCCGGCAACACTGGTTATTTATCCAGCCGCGAGTATAGGGAGTCGCGCCGGCAACGTCACCCGTCGCCATAAAAAAACCGGAAGCGCTTGCAGCAACTTCCGGTTGTGTTCACCGCAGCAGGCTCAGTCCAACTGCTCCAGCAGCTCGTCGGCGATCTCGGCGTTGTGGTAGACGTCCTGCACATCGTCGAGGTCTTCGAGCATGTCGATCAGCTTGAGCACCTTCTGCGCCACGTCCAGCTCGGTAATCGGCGCACTGATGGAGGGGATCATGGCGATTTCCGCTTCATCGGCCTTGAATCCTGCGGCGCTCAGTGCCTCGTTAACGCCATGGAAGTCGGCAAAGCTGGTCGACACCAGGGCCGAGCCGTCCTCACCCATCTCCACGTCATCGGCACCGGCTTCCAGCGCCGCGTCCATCAACGCCTCTTCGTTGACGCCTGGGGCAAAGCTCAGTTGCCCCTTGCGCTCGAACATATAGGCCACCGAACCATCGGTACCGAGGTTGCCGCCGCACTTGGTAAAGGCATGGCGCACCGCGGCCGCCGTGCGATTGCGGTTGTCGGTCATGGCCTCGACGAACACCGCCACCCCATTGGGTGCGTAGCCTTCGTAGCTGAGCTCGACCATGTTGTCGGCTTCGTCGGCACCGGCGCCACGGGCGATGGCCCGGTCAATGGTGTCGCGGGTCATGTTGGCGGTCAGGGCTTTGTCCACCGCCAGACGCAGACGCGGATTGTCCGCCGCCAGCGCACCGCCCTTGGCGGCGACTGTCAGCTCACGGATCAGCTTGGTGAA
>DAITLT010000459.1:0-2346 GCA_036835505.1 Pseudomonas sp. | reverse complement strand
GCGTTGCTGTCCTACCTGTGTGCCGGTGGCGGGCTGTTCGTCAGCATGTTCTGCGTCTACTGGGCGGCGCCGCGCATCGACTCGGGACTGATGTCGGTGATATTCGGCCTGTCGCCGCTGGTCACCAGCCTGCTGGCCGCGTTCTGGCTGCGCGAGCGCGGACTGGGGCTGAGCAGTGTGGTCGGCATGCTGCTGGGGGTGGCCGGGCTGGCGCTGATCTTCGCCGACCAGCGCCTGACGACTGCGGGCGGCGGGCTGGCCGTCATGGTCGTGCTGTTGTTTGCCGTGCTGAGCCATGCCGCCAGCCTGGTCGGGCTGAAGTGGATCGCCGATGACAGCCCGCCGCTGGCCACCGCCACCGGTGCACTGCTGGTGGCGGCGCCGCTGTTCCTGCTCAGCTGGTGGCTGGCCGGGGGCAGCCTGCCGTCGACACTGTCGCTACGCGGTGGCCTGTCAATCGTCTACCTGGGGCTGTTCGGCTCGGTGCTCGGTTTTGCCCTGTACTACTACATCGTGCGCTACCTGTCTTCGGCCCAGGTGGCACTGATTCTGGTGATCACACCGGTGCTGGCCCTGCTGATCGGCCGGCTGTTCAACGATGAACAGTTACCGTCCCAGGTCTGGTTGGGCGCTGCGGTCATCTGCTGCGGCCTGTTGCTGCATCAACGCGGCAGCAGGCCCCAGGTAGTCCAAGTGGGCAGCTAGCGACCCTTGAACTGCGCCGGGCGCTTTTGCAGAAAGGCGCTGACGGCTTCCTGAAAATCTTCGCCTTGGGCGCAGGCGGAAAAGGCGGTTTTTTCCGCGTCCAGTTGCTCGGCCTGTGTGTTGTCGAAAGACTGACGCAGCAGGCGCTTGAGGTGCCCCTGGGCCACTGGCGAGGATTGCGCGAGGCGTTCAGCCAGGGCTTGAGTCGCGCTTTCCAGTTCCTCGACGGCGACCACCTGGTTGACGATGCCCAACCGGCAGGCATGCTCGGCATCCAGCGGCTCGCCCAATAGGGCGATGTGCAGGGCGCGGCGCAGGCCGACCAGGCGCGGAAGGTGCCAGCTGGCACCGAGGTCGCAGCTGGCGCCCAGGCTCAGGTAGGCGAAGTTGAAGCGACTGTTGGCGCTGGCCAGGGCGAAGTCGCTGGCCAGCACGATACTCATGCCAGCACCGGCGGCAGCACCGCGCACGCTGGCGATCACCGGGGCAGGGCAATTGGCGAGCAGCAGCATGGCCTCGTTCAGCGGCTGGATCAGCTCGTCGGCAATCGACTGCGGCGCGGACTTGAACTGGGCGATATCGCCACCGGCCATGAAGGCACGGCCCTCGCCGCTGAGCACGATGACCCGCACGCCCGGATCGGCCACGGTCGCCCGGCAGGCGTCGAGAAAGGCCCGGGCCATGGCACTGTCGATGGCGTTCAGGGCCTCGGGGCGGTTGAAGCGGATATGGGTGATGACACCCGGCTGCAGGCTGATCGGTTGACTGCTCATGCGCGGTTTCCAGTTGGGAGGGGTTGCATGCTCGCGCGCCTGCTGTGGCGTTCATCACGAGCGGTAGTCGCGCCAGACTTTCTCCATCACGGTGAGTTGCTGGTTGGGGCGGATCAGGTCGTAGGCGGTGAGGTTGAGGGTGCGGATGAAGGCCCGCTCGATAATGGCCGCGTGGATGTCTGCCTCGATGATGTTGATGCAGGCCGGATCCTGTTCGAAGCCCTTCAGCCCGCCAAGGCCGCAGCCGATGATCTGTCCGAGCAGCACCCGGTTGACCGCATCGTGGGCGACGATCAGCAGATGCTGCCAGTCATCCCGGGCGATCAGTTGTTCCCAGGCCTGGTTGACCCGCACGGCGAAGTCGCTCCAGAGTTCGCCGCCGATGAAGCGCGCGCCGGGTTGCTCGGCGCCGTCATAGGCGTAGGCGATGCTGCGCTCGCGGTCCTGGCGCGGGATCTCGCGCAGGCGTCCGCCGCGAATTTCCTGCAGCCGTGGCTCGGCGTGCAGGGGCAGGTCGCGGCCGTGGAGAATGTGCCGAGCGGTTTCCTCGGTGCGCGGCAGGCCGGAACAGACGGCCAGATCGAAGCGGATCTCGGCTAGCAAGGCGCTGGCCGCGGCGGCCTGTTGCCGACCCCTTGCGGTGAGTGGTACCTGGCGTGGATCGAGCGGCTGGCCCTGCGCATCGAAATAGCTGACCTCGGCATGCCGCACCAGGTAGATGCGTCGCCGTGGTCGCGGGTCGGCCCTGACTGTCATCGGCTGCTGTCCGCCAGATAGCGCGGATTGCTCTCCGCGACCCGTTGCCGGGCGATGTGCAGCAAGTGCTGAACCACCTGGGTGCGGCTGGCGCCGGCATCGGCACCGCCGC
>DAITLT010000458.1:0-2349 GCA_036835505.1 Pseudomonas sp. | reverse complement strand
CGCCGAGATAAATGCCCAGTTCGCCAGGTAGACGCGGCAGGAAATAGCTGCCCGCGACATCCGGGTAGAAACCGATCCCCACTTCCGGCATGCCCATGCGCGTGCGTTCGGTGATCACCCGCAGCGTGGCTCCCTGGGCCAGACCCATACCGCCGCCGAGGACGAAACCGTCCATCAGCGCCATGATCGGTTTCGGATAGGTATGGATGTATTCGTCGAGGGCATATTCCTCTTCGAGGAAGATCTCGTGCTGGTTGTTGCCTGACTTGTGGCTGTCGTAAAGCATGCGAATGTCGCCGCCCGCACAGAAGGCTTTCTCGCCGGTGGCGCGCAACACCACGGCGACGATCTGCGGATCCTGTTCCCAGGCATGCAACTGCTGCAGGAGCAGGCGCACCATGGGCAGGGTCAGGGCATTCAGCCCACCCGGACGATTCAGCGTCAGGTGGCCGATGCGGTTGCGGACTGCCGCCAGAACGGGCGCTTCGACATCGCTCATGCTCAGGCGTCCTTGCGGTACAGGTTGATGATCGCGGAGAAGTCCAGGCCGCCATTCCCCTGGGCACTGAAGCTCTGGTAGAGCTGCTGGGCGAGGGCGCCGAGGATCACCGGCTGACCGACCTGCTTGGCCGCTTCGCTGGCCAGGCCGAGGTCCTTGAGCATCAGGTCGGTACCGAAACCGCCGCTGTAGCCACGGGAGGCCGGTGCAGTTTCCAGCACGCCAGGGAAGGGGTTGTAGCTGTCCGAGCTCCAGCAGCGGCCGCTCGAAGTATTGATGATGCCGGCCAGCACGCTGGCATCCATACCCAGGGACACGCCGAGGGCCATGGCTTCGGAAACCCCGATCATGGAGATGCCGAGCAGCATGTTGTTGGCGACCTTGGCCACCTGACCGTTGCCGGTGTCGCCGCAGTGCACGATGTTCTTGCCCATGGCCGCGAGAATCGGCTGGGCGCGGTCGAAGTCGGCGACCGAGCCACCGACCATAAAGGTCAGGGTGCCGGCAGTCGCGCCGCCGGTGCCGCCGGAAACCGGCGCGTCGAGCATGGGGTTGCCGTGTTCGGCGGCGGCCTTGGCCACTTCGCGGGCGCTGAGCGGGTCAATGGTCGAGCAGTCGATCAGCAGGACGCCGGGCTGTACATGGGCCAGCAGGCCGTTGTCGGCCAGGTACACGGACTTCACATGCGCAGCGGCGGGCAGCATGCTGATGATCAGTTCGGCGTCGCTCTGGGCGATGGCAGCCGGCGAGGCGGCGGCGGTGGCGCCGGCCTCGACCAGGCGTGCCAGCGAGGCCGGCGACAAGTCGAATACCGTCAGGCTGTGGCCGGCCTTGAGCAGGTTGAGCGCCATCGGGCCGCCCATGTTGCCGAGCCCTAGAAAACCTATGTGCATGGTGGATCCTCGCTAAATGGGGTCAGCAGTGCTTGAACTGTGCGGCGCGTTTCTCGACGAAGGCGCTCATGCCTTCCTTCTGATCGGCGGTGGCGAATATCGAGTGGAACACCCGGCGCTCGAAGCGCACGCCTTCGCTGAGGCCGCCCTCGAACACGCGGTTGATGCATTCCTTGACCAGCATGCTGCTCGGCAGGGATTTTCCCGCGATGGCATGGGCGGCCTTGAGGGTTTCTTCCAGCAGGCTGTCGGCGGGCAGTACGCGGGCCACCAGACCGGCGCGCTCGGCTTCCTCGGCGTCCATCTGGCGGCCGGTCAGGCACATCTCCATGGCCTTGGCCTTGCCCAGGGCGCGGGTCAGACGCTGGGTGCCGCCGATCCCGGGGAGCACGCCGAGGTTGATTTCCGGCTGGCCGAACTTGGCGTTGTCGGCGGCGTAGATGAAGTCGCACATCAGCGCCAGTTCACAACCGCCGCCCAGGGCGTAACCGGCGACTGCGGCGATCAGCGGTTTGCGGCGGCTGGCAATGCGGTCGGCGCTGGAGAAGAAGTCGTCGAGGAACACCTGGGGGAAGGTCAGCTCGGCCATTTCCTTGATATCGGCACCGGCGGCGAAGGCCTTGGCCGAACCGGTGAGAACCATGCAGCCGATCTGCGGATCTTTTTCCAGCTGATCCAGTGCCAGGTTCAGCTCGGCGATCAGTTGGCCATTGAGCGCGTTCAGCGCTTGCGGGCGGTTCAGGGTGATCAGGCCAACGCGGCCTTGCACCTCGAGTAGCAGGGTTTCAAATTGCATGTCGCGGTCTCCTGAAGCAGGCCGGGACCATAGGTTCCGGCCCTGGCGGTTTATTTCAGGGTGATGGTGGTGTTGACGGCGCCGCTGACTTCGTCTTCGTCGAACCAGCGCTGGGTGACGGTCTTGGTCTGGGTATAGAACTGCACCACCTGCTTGCCGTA
>DAITLT010000457.1:0-2350 GCA_036835505.1 Pseudomonas sp. | reverse complement strand
TCCTCAACGAAGGCGGCCTGGTCCGTGAAGCCATCGGCCGCATCCAGGTGCGCGAAAGCTTCAGCCTGGTCGAGCTGCCGGAAGAAGGCCTCGACCGTCTGCTCGGCAAGCTGAAAGACACCCGCGTTGCCGGTAAGCAGTTGAAGCTGCGTCGTTATCGCGAAGATTAATGCGCGCTAACTGAACAAGCCCCGCCTAGTGCGTAATGCCGTTCACTTAAGCCAAGTGAACGGCATTTTTGTAGCTCGGATGCAATCCGGGGCGCGGGTTATCCTGCCAATTCCTTCCCGGATTTCATCCGGGCTACCTCTGTCGCACCTTAAGTGAACAGCATTGCCGCCTAGTGCGGGGCTTTTTCGTTTCTGCGTGGTGCTTAAACACTGGGCTAGTCGAAGCGGTAGATGTCCATGCCCAGGGCACCATAGCTAAAGCCCTGATGCACCAGGCTGAAACGCTCGCCGGCGGCGCGGGCGAAGAACAGCGGTAGCAGGTGCTCGTCGCTGGGGTGGTTGCGCTGGGCGTGGGGCGCCTGGCGGCGGTAATCCAGCAGAGCAGCCTCGTCGCCCCGTGCTAGGCGCTCGACCATCCAGTCGCGAAACTCCTTGGCCCAGGGCGCGATGCTCTGTGGGCCGGCCTGCCAGTCCAGCTCGCCGAGGTTATGGGTGATGCTGCCGGAGCCAATCAGCAGCACGCCTTGGCGGCGCAGCACACGCAAACAGTGACCGATGCGGTTTTGCAGGGCCGGGCCGAGACGGCTGGGTAGCGACACTTGCACCACCGGAATGTCGGCCTGCGGGTACAGCAGCGACAGTGGCACCCAGGCGCCGTGATCCAGCGGACGGGTTGGATCAATCTGCGCCGTCAGGCCGGCCGCGGCCAGCAATTCGACAACCTGGGCGGCGAGGGCGGGCGAGCCGGGGGCTGGGTAGTGAATTTGATAGAGTGGCGCCGGGAAGCCGCCAAAGTCGTGCAGCGTCGCCGGCTGGCGGGCGCCGCTGACATGCAGCTCGGTACTTTCCCAGTGCGCCGAGACCAGCAGGATCGCCATCGGTGTGGGTAAGTCGGCGGCCAGCTGACTCAGGGCGAGACCGCTGGCGCCGGGTTGCAGGGCCAGCATGGGGGAGCCGTGGGAGATAAACAGGCTGGGTAACATGGGGCGTTCCTGGGTGATAATCAGCCCATCTTCGCGGCGGGATATGCTCATATCCAGTCTAAATTTCTGGCCGTTTTGATCGAATTGGGAGGTGCTTGTGCACGAAGACTTCTGGCAGGCGCGTTGGGCGCGCAACGAAATTGGCTTTCATCTGCGTGAGGTGAACCCTTATCTGCAGCGCCATTGGCCTGAGCTGGGGTTGGCGCCAGGCGCGCAGGTGCTGGTGCCCTTGTGCGGCAAGTCGCTGGATATGGCCTGGTTGGCGGAGCAGGGCTATCGGGTGCTGGGCGTCGAGCTGGCGGAAAGTGCGGTGATCGCGTTTTTTGCCGAGCAAGAGCTGACGCCGCAAATCGATCAGCTGGGTGCTTTTTGCCGCTATCGGGCCGGCGCCATCGAGTTGCTGTGTGGCGATTTCTTCGCGTTGCAGGCCAGCGACGTGGCGGCATGTGCCGGTTTGTACGATCGGGCGGCGCTGATTGCCATGCCGGGGGGCCTGCGCGAGCGTTATGCGGCGCACCTGACGAGCATCCTGCCGAGTGCTTGCAGCGGCTTGCTGGTGACTCTGGATTATCCCCAGGCTGAGATGAGTGGGCCGCCCTTTGCGGTCGGCGAGGCGCTGCTGGCGAGTTTGCTCACGCCGCAACAGTGGGCCTGTGAGCTGCTGGAGCAGGCGGATGTGTTGGGGCAGAACTGGCGGTTCTTGCAGCGCGGTCTGACGCGCTTGGATGAGCGGGCGTATCGATTGCGCAAACGTTAAACAAAAAAAGGGCGACCCATGGGGCGCCCTTTTTCTTGCTGCTGGCGTTTAGTCGCGCTGTTGCAGGGCGCGGATACGGTCTTCCAGCGGTGGGTGGGTCATCAGCAGGCCGGCCAGGCCATGCTTGAGGCCACCGTTGATGCCGAAGGCGGTGAGGCTGGAGGGCATCTGCACCGGCACTTCCTGTTCGGCGCGCAGGCGTTGCAGGGCACCGATCATGGCGTGGGTACCCGCCAGGCGGGCGCCGGCCTCGTCAGCCTTGAATTCGCGCTTACGCGAGAACCACATGACGATGATGCTGGCCAGAATGCCCAGTACCAGCTCGGCAAAGATGGTTGCCACGAAGTAGCCGATGCCGGGGCCGTCTTCATTCTTGAGCACAACTTTGTCGACGAAGTTGCCGAAGATCCGCGCGAAGAACATCACGAAGGTGTTCACCA
>DAITLT010000456.1:0-2359 GCA_036835505.1 Pseudomonas sp. | reverse complement strand
ACCGACCGCATGTGGGTGCAGGTGCAGGACTTCTTCGGCCAGCGCATCCCCCAGCCCTGGGCCGACAACGCTGCCTTCGCCATCAACACCCTGGACAACCTGGCCGGCAGCGATGCGCTGATCAGCGTGCGCTCGCGGGGCCGTTTCAGCCGGCCGTTCGAGGTGGTGGAGCGGATTCAGCGCGAGGCCGAAGTGCAGTTCCGCGAGAAGGAGCAAACCCTGCAGGCGCGCCTGGCGGAAACCGAGCAGCAGCTCGCGGCCCTGCAGCAGAACGATGACCCAAGCAAGATGCTCGAGCTGACCCCCGAGCAGCAGGCAGCGGTGCAGCGCTTTGTGCAGCAGAAACTGGCGATCCGCAAGGAACTGCGCGATGTGCGTTACCAGCTCAATGCCGATATCGAAGCCCTGGGCCGCACCCTCAAGCTGCTTAATATCGTCCTGGTGCCGGTACTGTTGACCCTCGGCGTGCTGGCGCTGTGGTTGTGGCGCAGACGCCGTCACGGCTGATCTGCCACCACCTCAAAGGGCCGCTCTAAGCGGCCCTTTGTTTTTATCGACAAAGGGGCGTGATGCTCTTGTAGGAGCGGGCTTGCCCGCGAACAAGGCCACAAAGCATCGCGGCCAAGGCCACTCCTACAGGTATTTCAGCGCTTTAGCGCAGTGCAGCCAAAAACCATAACTCTCGCCATAATGCCCCGCGCTCTTGCGCCAAGCGGATCGCCGTGACCGATCTAACCAGTCCTGTTTCCCTGTTTTGAGGATTATTAGATGCCTACCCTCCTGGTCAAAATATTCGAAGGCCGCAGCGATGAGATCAAACGCGAGTACGCCAAAGCCCTGACCGACGCCTCGACCCAAGTGCTCGGTTGCGATGCCGGCGCGGTGGATGTGATCTTCGAAGAAGTGAAGAAAAGCGATTGGGCCACCGGCGGCGTGCTCTGGTCCGAGCGCGACTAGCGCTGAACCGCGCGATAAGACGGCAGGCTGCCTTGTTGCCCAGCTTTAGCGGCACCTAGGGCAGAGACATGGATGTCCCTTATGGCTGCCATGCCGTTCTGGCCGTTGCCATGGGCTAGGCCGCTGGGCTTAACCGGCACCTCGGCAAAACGTGGTCGGTCGTTTTCCCCCGGTTAAATCTGCGACAATCGCCACCCTCCAGCCTTTCCCCTTGAGCCACTCCGCGATTAGCCGATGACCGATGCCACGCCCGCCGTTGACCAACTGCTGAAAAACCTCGACCAGACTCTGCTGGGCGATCGCCATCGCCTGCGCCGCCAGTTGCACGAATTGCGCAAGCAGAGCCCAGTGGACGAGGCCAAGCTGGCGCAGTGGCTGCAGCGCTTCGAGGCGTCCCGGGCCAAGGTCGAGGCGCGCAGGTTGAGCGTGCCGGTTATGCGTTACGACGATGCCTTGCCGATTGCGGCCAAGCGCGACGAGATCAAGGCCGCCATCGCCAAGCATCAGGTGGTGGTGATCGCCGGCGAGACCGGTTCGGGCAAGACCACCCAGTTGCCGAAGATCTGCCTGGAGCTGGGCCGCGGCGTGCATGGTCTGATCGGCCACACCCAGCCGCGGCGTCTGGCCGCGCGCAGCGTGGCCACCCGGGTGGCGGAGGAGATCGGCACGAAGCTGGGCGAACTGGTCGGCTACCAGGTGCGCTTCGAGGATCAGAGCAGCGAGCGCAGCCTGATCAAGCTGATGACCGACGGCATCCTGCTGGCCGAGACCCAGCACGACCGCTACCTGGAAAAGTACGACACCCTGATCGTCGACGAAGCCCACGAACGCAGCCTGAACATCGACTTCCTCCTCGGCTACCTGAAAACCCTGCTGGTGCGCCGCCCCGACCTCAAGCTGATCATCACCTCGGCGACCATCGACCTGCAGCGCTTCTCCGAACATTTCGATGGTGCGCCGATTGTTGAGGTGTCCGGGCGCACCTTCCCGGTGGATACCTGGTACCGGCCGCTGACCGCCGAGCAGGACGAAGACGGCAACCGCGTCGAGGAAGACCTCTCCGTCGACCAGGCGCTTCTCGCCACCCTGGATGAAATCAGCGCCTTCGAGAAAGCCGAGGGCAAGCGCCCCGGCGACGTGCTGGTGTTCCTGCCTGGCGAGCGCGAGATTCGCGACGCCGCCGAGGTGCTGCGCAAGGCCAACCTGCGCCTGACCGAGGTGTTGCCGCTCTATGCACGGCTGACTCCGGCCGAGCAGCAGAAGATTTTCGCGCCCATGGGCGCACGCAAGATCGTCCTCGCCACCAACGTCGCCGAGACCTCGCTGACCGTGCCGGGCATCCGCTATGTGATCGACAGCGGCACCGCGCGGATCAGCCGCTACAGCTACCGCGCCAAGGTCC
>DAITLT010000455.1:0-2371 GCA_036835505.1 Pseudomonas sp. | reverse complement strand
TTTTCCCCGGCCGGCAGCGAGAGCATCTTCACCCGCGCCACTTCCTGGGCGCAGCTGGCGCGCTCGCTGATCAGCTCGAGGATTTTCTCGTCGAGGCTGTCGATGCGTACCCGCAACGCCTTGAGCTGATCGAGATCAGACATCAGCCGTGCTCCTTCTCGAACTCGGCCATGTAGGCGATCAGCGCTTCTACGGCATCCAGACCCACGGCGTTGTAGATCGAGGCACGCATGCCGCCCACCGAGCGATGGCCTTTCAGGTTGAGCAAACCACGGGCATCGGCACCGGCCAGGAACGGCTTGTCCAAGCGGTCATCGGCCAGGCGGAAGGGTACGTTCATCCACGAGCGAGCATTGTGTGCAATCGGGTTACTGTACAGGCCGCTGTTGTCGATGGCCTTGTACAGCAGCTCTTGCTTGGCGCGGTTGCGCTGCTCCATGGCTTCGACACCGCCCTGCTCCTTCAGCCACTCAAACACCAGGCCGGACAGGTACCAGGAGAAGGTCGCCGGGGTGTTGTACATCGAGCCGTTATCGGCGGCGATCTTGTAGTTGAGCATGGTCGGGCAGATGGAGCGGGCCTTGCCAAGCAAGTCCTCACGCACGATCACCACCACCAGGCCGCTAGGGCCGATGTTCTTCTGCGCGCCGGCGTAAATCATGCCGAACTGCGACACGTCGATGGGCCGCGAGAGGATGTCCGAGGACATGTCCACCACCAGCGGCACGTCGCCCACTTGCGGCACCCAGTCAAACTGCAGGCCGCCAATGGTTTCGTTGCTGGCGTAGTGCAGGTAGGCCGCGTTTTTGCTCAGTTGCCAGTCGTTTTGCCCAGGAATGGCGAAATAGTCATAGGGCTTGGCGCTGGCCGCGACATTGATGGTGCCGAAGCGCCGGGCTTCTTCGATGCTCTTCTGCGACCAGATGCCGGTGTCTATGTAATCGGCAACGCCGTCTTCGGGCAGCAAGTTCAGTGGAATCTCGGCGAACTGCTGGCTGGCGCCACCCTGCAGGAACAGCACCTTGTAGTTGGACGGAATGGCCAACAGGTCACGCAGGTCCTGTTCGGCTTTTGCCGCGATGGCCACGTAGTCATCGCTGCGATGGCTCATCTCCATCACCGACAGGCCTTTGCCCTGCCAGTCCAGCAGATCCGCCTGGGCGCGCAGCAAAACAGCTTCGGGAAGCGCGGCCGGGCCGGCGCAGAAGTTATGGGCTCGTTTGCTCACATCGACTCTCACTGTAATAGGACCGGCCGCCTGTGCGGCGGCCGGTCGATATGACTGGTACTGACAGCGCCATCGCAGGCCGATGGCACCGCCCTGCTGCTGTTACTCGTCGTTGGCGACAGCCGCGTCAGCGTCTGCGCCGTCGGCCTGCTCGGCCAGAACGCCGTCGTCGGCCTCGCCTGCAGCCTGCTCGTCGCCGTCCAGCGCCTCAGCGTCAAGCGCCTGGCCCTCGACTTCCGAAGGCTCCTGCACGCGCTCCAGGCCGACCAAAGTTTCATCGCTGGCCAGCTTGATCAGGGTCACGCCCTGGGTATTACGGCCAAGGGAGGAAACCTCGTCGACACGGGTGCGCACCAGGGTGCCCTGGTCGGAGATCAGCATGATTTCCTCGCCGTCGAGCACCTGCACGGCGCCCACCAGGGCACCGTTACGCTCGTTGCTGACCATGGCAATCACGCCCTGGCCGCCACGACCACGGCGCGGGAATTCGGCCATCGCCGTGCGTTTGCCGTAGCCACGGGCCGAGGCGGTGAGGATCTGCGCGCCCGCTTCGGGGATCAGCATGCTGATGATCAACTGGCCATCGGGCAGGCGCATGCCGCGCACGCCACGGGCGGTACGGCCCATGGTGCGCACCTTGCTTTCCTTGAAGCGAATCACCTTGCCGCCATCGGAGAACATCATCACTTCACGGGCACCGTCGGTGACCGCAGCGGCGATCAGGGTGTCGCCCTCATCCAGGCGCAGAGCAATCAAGCCGCTGCTGCGCGGACGGCTGAACTGCACCAGCGGGGTCTTCTTCACGGTGCCTTTGGCGGTGGCCATAAAGATGTAAGCGCCGGTTGGCTCGTCGGCGCCGTCGGCATCATCGCCGTCTTCGTCGTCGCCCAACTCTTCGACTTCTTCCGCCTCGACCACCACGCCTTCGATGTCGTCGCCCTCCTCGCCTTCCGGTGCCTGCTGACGCAGGGCTTCCAGATCGACCTGAAGCATGGCGGTAATCTGCTCGCCCTCATCCAGCGGCAACAGGTTGACCAGCGGACGACCACGGGCGGCGCGGGAGGCCTCCGGAATTTCGTAGGTCTTCAGCCAGTACACCTTGCCCTTGCTGGAGAACAGCAACAGGGTGGCGTGGCTGTTGGC
>DAITLT010000454.1:0-2376 GCA_036835505.1 Pseudomonas sp. | reverse complement strand
TTCCAGGGCGCGCAGGGCGGTCAGCCAGTCGGTGGGCAGGGTTTCGCGGGCCTGCTCGTAGCCGTTGCCGATGATGGCCTCGCCGGGGTCGATCTGATTTTTGATCCCGTGATGGATGCCGGAGAGGATCGCCGCTGCGGCCAGGTACGGGTTGGCATCGGCGCCGCAGATGCGGTGTTCGACGTGCCGACTGTTGGCCGGGCCACCCGGCACGCGGAACGACACGGTGCGGTTGTTCACCCCCCAGCTCTTGGCCAGCGGCGCGTAGCTGTTGGCCTGGAAGCGACGGAACGAGTTGGCGTTGGGGCAGAAAATCGCCAGGGCATCATTCAGGGTGGCCATCATGCCGCCGATGGCGTGCTTCAACAGCGTGCCGTGGCTGCCTTCAAGGTCAGAAAGCTCGGAGGCCATCAGGTTGTTGCCCTCGGCGTCGGCCAGGCTGATGTGCATATGCAGGCCGCTGCCGGCCAGGTCGCCGAACGGCTTGGCCATAAAGCAGGCAATAAAGCCGTGTTTGTTGGCCACGCCCTTGACCAGGCGCTTGTAGCGCAGGCCTTCGTCGATGGCCTGCAGCGCGTCGAAGCGGTGCTCCAGGGTTAGCTCAACCTGGCCGGGCGCGTACTCGGAAATCGCTGTGCGCACCGGCAGACCCTGCACGTCGCAGGCGTCGTAAAGGTCGTCGAGGAACGGCTGCAACTGCTCCAGCTCGGCCACGCCATACACCTGCGGTGCCTGCGGGCGCACGCCGTTGCTTTGCAGTGCCGGTTGCGGGCGGCCGCAGGCAGAGCGGTTTTTATCCAGCAGATAGAACTCCAGCTCGACGGCCATCACCGGGTGGTAGCCGTCGGCCTTGAGGCGGTTGATGGCGCGCACCAGCACATGCCGCGGGTCGGCCGGGGTGGCCGGCAGGCCCTGGGTCGGGTGCATGCTCACCTGCAGCTGGCCGGTGGGTTTGCTGCGCCAGGGTTGCAGGGTCAGGCTGCCGGCCAGCGGGTAGGTCCAACAGTCGGCGTCGGCCACTTCCCAGACCAGACCGCTTTCTTCCACGTCTTCACCCTGAATGGTCAGGGCCAGGATCGAGCTGGGCAGTGGTCGGCCGTTTTCGTAGATGGCCAGCAACTCGTCGCGGTGCAGCAGCTTGCCGCGCGGGATGCCGTTGGCGTCGATCAGAATCAGTTCAATCAGACGCACGTCGGGGTGCTGGGTGAGGAAGTCGTGGGCTTCCTGGATGTCGGCAAATTTCATCTGAACCTCATGGCCCCTTGCGCGGGTGCCTGCTTGGGTAGCCCGGATGCAATCCGGGGCATGTTCGATTGATCCCGGAGTGCATCCGGACTACGGCTTATTCGCGGGCGCCGGGGATGGCCAGCAGCTCGGCCAGGGCCTCGTCGAGGGTGACGATCAGTTGGTCAACGTCGGCGGCCGAGGTGGCCGGGCAGCACAGGGTCATGTTGTGGAACGGCGTGATCAGGATGCCGCGGTTGATCAGGTACAGGTGCAGGGCCATTTGCAGTTCATCGTGGAATGCGGCCTCGGCCTGGGCGCCGGTCTTCGGCGACTGCGGGCAGAACTGGAATTCACTGCGCGCACCCAGTTCGGTCACTGACCATTTGAGCTCGTGTTTGCCGATCAGGCTGCGAAAGCCATCGGCCAGGCGCTTGGCCAGCGGCAACATATGGTCGTAGGCGGCCTGGGTCATCACCTGTTCCAGGTTGGCGCGCATGCAGTGCATCGCCAGGGCGTTGGCCGACAGGGTGGTGCCCATGCCGCTGTGACCGTGGCCGTGGTTGCCGGCACTGGCACGCTGGCGCGCAGCCTGCATGGCGTCTGCCATCGCTGCGCTGCAACCGAAGATGCCGCACGGCACGCCGCCGGCAATCGGTTTGCCGACCACGAAGAAGTCCGGCTCCAGGTTCCACAACTGGGTGCAACCACCCATGCCGGTGGAGATTGTGTGGGTTTCATCGATGATCAGCAGGCTGCCGTATTTACGCGTCAGCTCGCGGCACTTGTGCATAAAGCCAGGCGTGGGCAGGACCATGCCGATGTTGGTCATCGCTGGTTCGCACATCAGTGCGGCGACGTCGCCTTTGGCCAATGCAGCTTCCAGGGCCTCGACATCGTTGAACGGGATCGAGCGGCTGTACTGGGTCAGGTCATAGGCCTGGCCGATCAGGCCGGAGCGCGGCTGGGTTTCGCCGTCGTGGCAACGCACCATCACGTCATCCACGGTGCCGTGGTAGCAGCCGTCGAACACCAGCAGCACCTTGCGCTCGGTGATCGCTCGCGCCCAGCGCAGCACATAACGGTTGGAGTCGGTGGCGGTGGCGGTGACCTGCCAGAACGGCAGGCCGAAGCGCGCGGCCAGCAGCTCGC
>DAITLT010000453.1:0-2378 GCA_036835505.1 Pseudomonas sp. | reverse complement strand
ATGATCTCCATGTGCAGCATGCCAAGGAAGCCACAGCGGAAGCCGAAGCCCAGAGCGTCGGAGCTTTCCGGCGAGTATTGCAGCGACGAATCGTTCAGGGTCAGTTTCTGCAAGGCATCGCGGAAGTCTTCAAAATCGTCCGAGCTGACCGGGAACAGGCCGGCATACACCTGCGGCTGAATACGCTTGAAGCCGGGCAGCACCTCGACATCCGGGGTCGAGCTCAGGGTCAGGGTATCGCCCACCGGCGCACCGTGAATGTCCTTGATGCTGGCGATGATAAAGCCCACTTCACCGGCCTTGAGATCGACGGTGGCGGTGTGCTTGGGATTGAACACGCCGACGCTGTCGACCAGGTGTACCTTGCCGGTGGACTTGACCAGAATCTTGTCGCCCTTCTTCACCCGGCCCTGGCGCACGCGCACCAGGGAAACCACGCCCAGGTAGTTGTCGAACCAGGAGTCGATGATCAGCGCCTGCAACGGTGCGTCGATCTCGCCGGTCGGCGCCGGAATGGTCTGCACCAGACGCTCGAGCACTTCGTCGACGCCCAGGCCGGTCTTGGCGCTGCAGGTCACGGCGTCGGTGGCATCGATGCCGATGATTTTCTCGATTTCTTCCTTGACCCGGTCCGGATCGGCCTGGGGCAGGTCGATCTTGTTCAGCACCGGCATCACTTCCAGGCCCTGCTCGATGGCGGTGTAGCAGTTGGCCACCGATTGCGCCTCGACGCCCTGACCGGCATCCACCACCAGCAGCGCGCCTTCGCAGGCGGCCAGGGAGCGGCTGACCTCATAGGTAAAGTCGACGTGGCCTGGGGTATCGATGAAGTTCAACTGGTAGCTAACGCCGTCTTTGGCCTTGTAGTACAAGGTGACGCTGTGAGCCTTGATGGTGATCCCGCGCTCGCGCTCGAGGTCCATGGAGTCCAGTACCTGGGCTTCCATTTCGCGCTCGGCCAGGCCGCCGCACATCTGGATAAAGCGGTCAGCCAGGGTCGACTTGCCGTGGTCAATGTGGGCGATGATGGAGAAGTTGCGGATATGACTCAGGTCACTCACGGATCAGCACTCAAAAAGGCCGCAGGCAGACTGCCCGCCGAAAATAGCCGCGAAGTGTACCCGAAAGGCGCCCCCAGCGTCACGCCTGGGGCGCCAGCCGGTGGCAAGGAAAAAGCGCGGGAAAAACCGCAATGCCGCTCATTTAAGCCAGCATGAGCGGGATTTTTGTAGCGCGGATGAGATTCGCGGCGAATGGGCAGGGCAATCCGCACCCCGGAGTGCATCCGGGGTGCGCCTGGTGCCTTATTGCGCCAGCTTGAAGGTAATAAAGCTGGCTCGCCCGCCACGCAGCACGCGCATCGACACCGAGCGATCCTTGGGCAGGGCCTTGGCGATGCTCGCAAAGGTCTTGCTCGAATCGATGGCCTGATTGTTCAGGTGGGTGATGACATCGCCGGGGCGCACGCCCATCAGCGCCGCCGGGCCGTCCTGCACCGCCTTGACCAGCACACCGCTGGTCACATCCAGGGTCTTCTTCTGCTCGGCGCTCAGTTCAACCACCGCCACGCCCAGGCGGTTGCTGCTCACCCCCTTGTCCGGCCCGGCGCTGGCCACCAGCGCCTCGTCATCCTCCGGCAAGGCACCAACCGTCATCGCCAGCACCTTGCGCTCGCCTTCGCGCACCACGCCCAACTCAGCCTTGTCACCGGCCTTGAGGGCGCCGACCAAATGGGGCAAGTCGGCCGACATCACGATCGGCTGGCCGTTCAGGCTCAAGATCACATCACCGACCTGCAGCCCACCCTTGGCCGCCGGGCCGTCCTGCAAGACCTGGGCAACCAGGGCGCCGGCCGGCTTGTCCAAGCCAAACGACTCGGCCAGATCCTTGTTGACCTCCTGAATCACCACGCCCAGCCAGCCGCGGCTGACCTTGCCGCCCGCCTTCAACTGAGTGGCCACATCCATGGCGACATCGATCGGGATGGCGAACGACAGGCCCATAAAGCCACCCGAGCGGGTAAAAATCTGCGAGTTGATGCCGATCACTTCGCCGTCCAGGTTGAACAGCGGGCCACCGGAGTTGCCAGGGTTGATGGCCACATCGGTCTGGATAAAAGGCACATAGCTCTCATTCGGCAGGCTGCGGCCCTTGGCCGAAACGATACCGGCGGTGGCCGAATGATCGAAGCCAAACGGCGAACCGATGGCCAGCACCCACTCGCCCACTTTCAATTCATCGGATTTGCCCAGCTTGAGGATTGGCAGGCCTTTGCCTTCGACCTTGAGCAAGGCCACGTCGGTGCGCGGATCGGCGCCAATCAACTTGGCTTCCAGCTCACTGCGGTCGGCCAGGCGCACGATGATTTCATCGGCATC
>DAITLT010000452.1:0-2378 GCA_036835505.1 Pseudomonas sp. | reverse complement strand
GAGGAAGTGAGATGACCCAGTGCGTAAACCCCGACAACCTGATTGAAGTGCGCGACCTGGCCGTCGAATTTGTCAGCGGCGATCAGCGCCAACGGGTGGTCGAAGGCGTCAGTTTCGATATTCGTAAGGGCGAGACCCTGGCCCTGGTAGGCGAAAGCGGTTCGGGCAAATCGGTCACCGCCCACTCGATCCTGCGCCTGCTGCCCTACCCGATCGCCAGCCATCCGGCCGGCAGCATCAGCTATGCCGGTCAGGACCTGCTGCACCTGAGCGAGGCCAAGCTGCGGGGTATTCGCGGCAATCGCATCGCCATGGTCTTTCAGGAGCCGATGACCTCACTCAACCCGCTGCACAGCATCGAGAAGCAGATCAACGAAGTGCTGCGCCTGCACAAAGGCCTGAGCGGCAAAGCGGCCACCACCCGCACCCTGGAGCTACTCGACCTGGTCGGCATTCCCGAGCCGCGCAAACGCCTCAAGGCTTACCCCCACGAACTCTCGGGCGGCCAGCGCCAGCGCGTGATGATCGCCATGGCCCTGGCCAACGAGCCGCAACTGCTGATTGCCGACGAGCCGACTACCGCGCTGGACGTCACCGTGCAGCTGAAAATCCTCGAACTGCTTAAGGACTTGCAGGCGCGCCTGGGCATGGCCCTGCTGCTGATCAGCCACGACCTTAACCTGGTGCGCAGAATTGCCCATCGGGTATGTGTCATGCAGCGCGGAAAGATCGTCGAACAGGCAAGTTGCGCAGAACTGTTCCATGCACCGCAGCATCCCTACACCCAGGAACTGCTCGGCGCCGAGCCCCGCGGCGAGCCAGCGGCCAACCCGCCCGGCGCCACGATGCTGCGTGTAGAGGACTTACGCGTGTGGTTCCCGATCAAGAAAGGGCTGCTGCGGCGCACGGTTGATTATGTAAAGGCGGTGGACGGCATCAACTTCAGCCTGCCCCAGGGCCAGACCCTGGGCATCGTTGGCGAGAGTGGTTCCGGCAAGTCGACCCTGGGCCTGGCGATTTTGCGTCTGATCGGCAGCCAGGGCGCGATCAACTTTCGCGGTGAGGCGTTGCAGGGCTTATCCCAGCACGCCATCCGGCCGTTTCGCCGGCAGATGCAGGTGGTCTTCCAGGACCCCTACGGCAGCCTGAGCCCACGCATGTCGGTGAGCCAGATTGTCGGTGAAGGGTTGCAGATTCATGGCATGGGTACGGAGGCAGAACAGGAACAAGCGATCATCGATGCGCTGCTGGAGGTGGGGCTCGACCCCGCGACACGGCACCGTTATCCCCACGAGTTTTCCGGTGGGCAACGCCAGCGCATCGCCATCGCCAGAGCGTTGGTGTTGAAGCCGCAGCTGATCCTGCTGGACGAGCCGACCTCGGCCCTCGACCGCACGGTGCAGCGCCAGGTGGTGGAACTGCTGCGTTCGCTACAGAGCAAGTACAACCTGACTTACCTGTTCATCAGCCATGACCTGGCGGTGGTCAGGGCGCTGAGCCACCAACTGATGGTGGTCAAGCAAGGCCAGGTGATTGAGCAAGGCCCGGCCGAACAGATTTTTGCCGCGCCGCAACAGACTTATACCAGGCAGTTGCTGGAAGCCGCATTTATGGCCCCCGCCTCTGCCGATTAACCAGAAGAGGAATAGCACATGGGTTTTCTCGCCGGTAAGCGCGTCCTGATCGTCGGCGTCGCCAGCAAACTGTCTATCGCATCCGGCATTGCCGCCGCCATGCACCGCGAAGGCGCCGAACTGGCGTTCACCTACCAGAACGACAAGCTCAAGGGTCGGGTCGAAGAGTTCGCCGCCGGCTGGGGCTCCAGTGCTGAGCTGTGCTTCCCCTGCGACGTGGCCAGCGATGCCGAGATTGCCGCGGTGTTCGACGCCCTGAGCCAGAAGTGGGACGGCCTGGACATCATCGTTCACTCGGTTGGCTTCGCCCCCGGTGACCAGTTGAACGGCGACTTCACCGAAGTCACCACCCGCGACGGTTTCCGCATCGCCCACGACATCAGCGCCTACAGCCTGGTGGCCCTGGCCAAGGCCGGGCGGAGCATGATGCAGGGCCGTAACGGCAGCATCCTGACCCTGTCGTACCTGGGTGCCGAGCGCACCATGCCCAACTACAACGTGATGGGCATGGCCAAGGCCAGCCTGGAAGCCGGCGTGCGCTACCTGGCTGGCAGCCTCGGCCCAGAAGGCACCCGCGTCAACGCCGTTTCCGCAGGCCCAATCCGCACCCTGGCGGCTTCCGGGATCAAGAGCTTCCGCAAGATGCTCGCCGCCAACGAGAAGCAGACTCCGCTGCGCCGTAACGTCACCATCGACGAAGTCGGCAATGCCGGCGCCTTCCTCTGCTCCGACCTGGCCTCGGGC
>DAITLT010000451.1:0-2379 GCA_036835505.1 Pseudomonas sp. | reverse complement strand
CCACTGTAGGCATCAACCCCGCTTATTGAGAGGCGGGGTTTGTGGAGCGCTTACAAATATTCGTGGTCAGCCGGTGCTGTGGGCCTGGAAGCTTTCCCCGAGAGGAGCTGATCGCGCAGTTGCGTTTGTCCGTCCTTTTTCATGTAAATCCACCTTGATGAAATTAACCTAAAAGGTTATTTTGTGTCGTATGGAAAAGCGCAAACCCCATTTTAAGCTTGAGCTGGTGAAGCAGGCCGTAGCTGAGCAGCGTTATCGCTTCACTCGCGTGGCCCTAGAAGGGGGCGCTGAGCTGGGCATGGAGGTAGCCGATATGCTGGGCGTGATCGGCACCCTGACCAGCCGCGACTTTTTCAAAAGCATGACAACCTATGCGGATCATACTAACTGGCAGGACGTTTACCGACCCGAAAGCGAATTTGGGCAGGTGTATCTGAAGTTCACGCTGGTGGCCGATCTGCTGATCGTATCCTTCAAGGAGAAGTGACCATGAAATGTCCAGTATGCGGCGGGGCGGCACTGGTTTACGGCACCCGCGACATGCCCTTCACCTACAAAGGGCAAACCATCCAAGTTACTGCTGTAATGGCTGACTGGTGCGATGCCTGTGGTGAGTCCCTGACAGGGCCTGCTGAAAGCGAGCGTGTGATGCGTGCCATGAACGAGTTCCGCCAGCAGGTTAACGCGCAAGACGGTAATCAAGAGTTAATTCGTAATGTGCGTAAGCAATTGCACTTGAGCCAGCGCGAGGCCGCTGAGCTGTTCGGTGGTGGGCCTAATGCGTTTTCTCGTTACGAGCGAGGCAGCACAGAAGCGCCGCAACCCTTGGTGCAGCTGTTCAAAATTCTGGGGCGCCATCCAGAGTTGATCAACGAGTTGCGCGTGGGTTGAGTGTCGAAAGCACGGTGCTTAATAGCTGCGAGTTGAGATTCAGGCTGAATTCTGGAGTGGCCATGAGCGTTAACCAGCACCCTCTCGAGCAACTGGCGGCCGAACTGGGGCGGCAGTTGTTGTTGGCCAAGGCTCAGGTTTGCACCGCCGAGTCCTGCACCGGCGGCGGCATTGCCGAGGCGATTACCCGTATTGCCGGCAGCTCGGCCTGGTTCGAGGCCGGCTACGTGACCTATTCCAACCGCCAGAAAACCGTGCAGCTGGGCGTGCCGGCCGAGTTGTTTGAGCGCGTTGGCGCGGTCAGTCAAGAGGTGGTTGAGGCCATGGTACGCGGTGCCCAGCAGCGCAGCGGCGCGCGTTTTGCCGTGGCGGTCAGCGGCGTGGCCGGGCCGGATGGTGGCTCGGCGGAGAAGCCGGTGGGCACGGTCTGGCTGGCCTGGGGCGACGATCAGCAGGTGTCTAGCCGGCGCTGTCAGTTTGCCGGTGATCGCCAGGCGGTGCGCCGGCAAACGGTTGAGCGCGCGCTGCAGGGCGTGCTCCGACTGACGGCAGGAGAAAAACCCTGACAGGGGTAGGCGAGTGACTTGCCTTGTGGAATACTACTGTCTACTTATACAGTTGTTGGCGAGCGGTTGGCTCCCTTTGATCACGTGAGGATGGAAATGGACGAGAACAAGAAGCGCGCGCTGGCGGCAGCCCTGGGTCAGATTGAAAAGCAATTCGGCAAGGGCGCCGTGATGCGCATGGGCGACCATGAGCGCCAGGCGATTCCAGCCATTTCCACCGGTTCCCTGGGGCTGGATATTGCCTTGGGCATTGGCGGTTTGCCCAAAGGCCGGATCGTCGAGATCTACGGCCCGGAGTCCTCGGGTAAAACCACTCTGACCCTGTCGGTGATCGCCGAGGCGCAGAAGCTGGGCGCCACTTGTGCCTTCGTCGATGCCGAACATGCCTTGGACCCGGACTACGCCGGCAAGCTTGGGGTGAATGTCGATGACCTGCTGGTATCGCAGCCGGATACCGGCGAGCAGGCCCTGGAAATTACCGACATGCTGGTGCGTTCCAATGCCGTCGACGTGATCATCGTCGACTCGGTGGCCGCCCTGGTGCCCAAGGCCGAGATCGAAGGCGAAATGGGCGACATGCACGTTGGCCTGCAGGCTCGTCTGATGAGCCAGGCGCTGCGCAAGATTACCGGCAACATCAAGAACGCCAATTGTCTGGTGATTTTCATCAACCAGATCCGCATGAAGATCGGCGTGATGTTCGGCAGTCCGGAAACCACCACCGGCGGTAACGCCCTGAAGTTCTACGCCTCGGTGCGCCTGGATATCCGTCGCACCGGCGCGGTCAAGGAAGGCGACGAAGTGGTTGGCAGCGAAACCCGCGTCAAGGTGGTGAAGAACAAGGTCGCGCCGCCGTTCCGCCAGGCCGAATTCCAGATTCTCTACGGCAAGGGTATTTACCGTAACGGCGAGATCATCGACC
>DAITLT010000450.1:0-2390 GCA_036835505.1 Pseudomonas sp. | reverse complement strand
TGTAGCTGTAATCGTTGGCGATCGAGGTGATGGTCGAGCTGTCGGTGGTCAGGGCCAGGGCGGGCAGGCTTGGACGCTCGCGTTCGAAGCGGTTGAGCAGTTCGGAGGAGAAATGCTGCGCATCGCCTGCCGAGCCACCGTTACCGCAGGAGAGAATCTTGCCTTCGCTCAGCAGGGCTTGAACCATCACCTGGCTGGCTTGCTCGATAAAGGGCACCAGCACCTCCATGGCGTGCTGCTTGGTGTCGATGCTGGCCTGGAAGAGCTGGCGAATACGGGATTGCATGTCCATCGGAGAAAACCTTCAGTGGTGGCTGATCAGGTGTCGAAAGCGTTCTGAATCCAGTTCAGACCATGGCCTGACGGGTCAATGGCGCTCATGGCAACTACATCAAAGCGGCAAGGTGAGCTGGCCCAGCGCGACTGCTGCTGGAGGAAGTAGTGTGCCGCGGCGCTGATCTTGGCGCGCTTGCGGCTGTCCACGCTTTCCAGGGCGCCACCCCAGGTGGCGTGTTGTCGATAACGAACCTCAACAAATACTACTGTATCGCCGTCCAGCATGACCAGATCAAGCTCGCCGCAGCGGCAGCTCCAGTTCTGGAACAGCAGGCGCAGGCCGTGCTGTTCCAGGTGACTGCGCGCGAGCTGTTCGGCGGCCCGGCCGCTGGCGTGGCGGCGATCGGTCATCAGGGCAGGCGCTGCACTTGCCCGTCGCGGAACTCGGCCCAGGGCAGTTGGCGCTGCACGCGCTGGCTTGGGTTCAAGCTCAGTTGGCCGGTAAGGCCGTCGAGGCGGGTATCCGGCAGGGCTTTCAACTGATTGAGGCGCGGAGCCAGGGTATAGGCGTCCATGCCCATGGCATACAGGCGGCCGAGGCTGCCAGCGGCTTGCGGCCACTGCGCGACCACTTGTTGGTGCTGTGCGCTGTTGCTGTCCAGCAGCCAGGGGGTTTCGCAGAAGCGAATGCCGTTGAGGTCGGCGGGCTGGGGTTGGTTGGTGCTGCCGGTAAACAGGTGCGAGGTGGAATACACCGGCACATCGCCGGCGTACTGGAAGGCCAGGGTCGGTTTGATCTGCTGGGCCTGCTGTGGTGTGGCGGCGAGGAAGATGAAGTCGACGTCCTGGCGACGCGCCGGCAAGGCGGCAACGTCAGTGTCCAGGGTGTTGCGCAGGCGCTTGGCGCGCGCTTCGCTTTGCCGTAGCTGGAACAGGTCGGCAATTTGCTGGGCCAGTTGCACAGGCTGGTCGACGTGTTCGGCGGCGATCAGGCTGCCGCCGTCGGCCTCCCAGCTCTGGCGGAAGGCGGCGAGCACGCGGTCGCCCCACTCGCCGCGGGGCACCAGGGCCACGGCGCGACGCATGCCGTCGTCCCAGGCGCGGCGGGCCACTGAGCGTGCTTCATCCTCGGCGGCCAGGCCGAACTGAAACAACTGGGCGGGGCCGGGTTTGCTGCCTTCGCTGTAGTTCAGGGCCAGGGTGGTGATGGGCAGTTGGCTGCGCTCATTCAGTTGTTTAACCAGTGGTTTCTCCAGCGGGCCGACCACCAATTGCACGCCGGCGGCCTGGGCCTGGCGGTAGAAATCATCCAGGGAGGTGATCTTGTTGCTGTCATACAGCTCGACGGTCGGTGCGCTCTGGCCGTTTTCCTGGGCCTGGTAGTAGCTGGCCATAAAGCCGTCGCGCAGGGCCTGGGCCACGGCGGCAAGAGGGCCATCCTGGGGCAGCAGCAGGGCGATCTTGCTGAGGGGCTGGTTAGCCAGTTGCTTGAGCTGGCTCAGTTGCTCGGGCAGGTTTTGCGCGGCCGGGTGTTGCGGGTTTTGCTGGCGCCAGGCGTCAATCGCGGCCTGCTGTTGTTCCGGTGTGCCGTTGCTCTTGGCGGCGCGCGCCAGTGCCAGCCAGCCGTTCAGGTCGGCGTCGCCGCTGCCTTGCAGCTGGCTGAGGGGCAGACTGTTGAGCAGCGCCCAAATGGCCTGGTGGTTGGCGTTGGCGCTTGTGCCGCTGAGCAGGGGGGCGATAAAGATCCGCTCGCGAGCTGCTGGCAGTGCCTGGCCGCTGGCGGCCAGGGCGTTGGCGCGGGCCAGTTGGCTGCGCACCTGCTGCTCGACCGGCAACTCGGCCAGGCGCTCCAGGCTCGGATGGCTGAGGGCCTTGAGGGCGCTCTTGGGCTTGTTGCGGGCCAGGGCCAACTCCGCTTGCAGGGTGCTGGCGAAGATCTGCTGAGCCGGCAGCAGGCTGTTGAGCTGGACCTGCTCAAGAATGCGCGCGGCCTGGCCGTGGTCATTCAGTTTGTAGGCCTGGTCGGCGGCCGCCAGGCGCAGGCTGGCAGCGGCTTGCGGCTGGCTGCTGTTGGCCTGCTGCAGGAGCTCCTCGATGCTGGCTTGCGGCGTGCG
>DAITLT010000449.1:0-2402 GCA_036835505.1 Pseudomonas sp. | reverse complement strand
GAGCGAGAATCGGCAGGCCGAGCAGGTCCGGCAGCAACATACGGCGCGCAATCAAGCCGACCAACTCGCCACGCACATCACTACGCTCGGCGACCATGATCCACTTCTGCTCGCCAGCATCGTGCAGGACAAACACCCGCCAGTGATAATCCCCCAGGGGGACGCTGTGATAGCCCGCAAACGCCGCCCCCAGGGCGGTCACCGCCTCATCGGCGAGATGCGCATGGCCCGCGCCTGAATGCTGATGAAACTCGACGATGGTGCGCCGCAATAGATCGGCCGGGGCACTGGCCGATTGCAACAAGACCTCGCCCTGCCCATCAAGCACCTGAAACGCCAACTTGCTCTCATAGGGATGGCCCGCCCCCTCGGCAAGCGCCAAGTCGGCCATCAGTTGTGCATGCTGGCCGGCAAAAGCCGCATCCAGGGATGCCTGCAAGCGCTGGCGAACCAGCGCGCTTTGCCCAACCCCGAGCATGCCCTGGAGCAAGCGCGCGGTCTGCGCCAGTTGGGCATCGAACAGCTCTTCGATCTCGTGATTGGCATCGCGGTAGCTTTTGTACGAGATCAGGCTCATCGACACGCTGAGCAAACCCAGCACCAACACCAGGGTACGGGCGCGAATGGAACGCAGCATGGACACCTACTTATCCACCAGATAACCGACACCACGCACGGTGCGAATCAGCTCGCTAAAGAACTTCTTGCGCAGATGATGAACGTGTACCTCCAGGGCGTTGCTCTCCAGCTCCTCGTCCCAGCCATACAAGGCCTGCTGCAGACGATCGCGGGTCAGCACCCGCCCCGGCTGGACGATCAACTCATGCAGCAGGAGGAACTCCTTGCGCGGCAAATTGATCACCCGGTCCTGGTAGCGCACCTCCTGACTGACCGGGTCGAGACTGATGCCACGGTACTCCAGCGCCGGCTGCGGACGATTGAAACTGCGCCGCAGCAAGGCCCGCAGCCGGGCCTTGAGCTCGGCCACGTCGAAGGGCTTGGTCAGGTAGTCATCGGCGCCGGCATCCAGCCCGGCAATCCGGTCGGCCGTGGCGTCACGCGCCGTCAGCACCAGCACCGGCAGCGGATTGGCGGCGCCGCGCAACTGTTTAAGCAGTTGCAGACCGTCCATCCGCGGCAGGCCCAGGTCGAGGATCACCAACTCGAAACTCTCATGGCTCAGCGCGTGCAGGGCGCTGACGCCATCCTGCAGCCAGTCAACGGTATAGCCCTCGGGCTTGAGCGCCGTGCGAATGCCTTCGCCCAGGGCCAGATCATCTTCCACCAACAGGATGCGCATGGGTTGTCTCCAGCAACGATCCGCTGAGCTTACTTGAGTTCGGCCTGCACCTTGGCCAGCAATGCGGCGATTTCGGCCTGGCGACCGCGATCAGCCACTTCACGCCCTGGGCGAGCGCTGGCCGCCTGAGCCTTTTCCAGGGCCCGTTTGGCTTCGCTGTAACGCGCCTGCCGAAACAAGAAATCGCCGTAGAAGTAGTTCGGGTCGATGCCATTGGGGTTCAACTGCAGCGCTTGCTTGAGCAGTTTTTCCGCCTGTTGGTCATCACCAAAGCCAATCGGCCAGCCGGGCACCTGATAGTACAGCGCGCCCAGGCTGGTGTAGGCCGAGCCGTGCAGGGCCTTGGGATCAAGCGCAAGCGCTCGTTCCAGGCTGGCCTTGGATTGCTTGACCAGATCCAGCGCGCCCAAGCCGCCCTTGGCGCCGGCATAGGTGCTGAGGATGATGCCGCGCCAGATATGCAACTCGGCATCCTGCGGGTTACTGCGCACCAGGGTGTCGGCCTCCGCCGCCAGCTTGGCGAACTCGGCCTCGCGCTGCGCCGCCGGGACTTGATAGTTGATTTCGGCCCAACGGCCTTGTAGCAATTGCAGGCGCGGCTGAACGCTATCGGCCAAGGCCAAGCTGGGCAGGCTTAGGACGCTCAGCAGCGCCGCCACACAGAAAACTCGTAGCTTAATCATCAGAACATCCCTTCAGAATTGGTTGCGCGCAAAGCGCTGGATAATCGGTAGTTGCTTGCGCAGGGCCTGATCGACCACTCGCGGCAGCAGGCTGTTGAGCCGGACAAACAGCTTCTCCGGCCAACCCAGATAGAGCTCTTGGCGTTCGCCGACGAGCGCCTGAACGATCTGCTCGGCCACCGCCAGCGGATCATCCATGGCCACATTCAGCGCCTCGTTCATGGCCACCACCTGCGCACTGTTCATGGGGGTGCGGGTCGCCCGCGGGGCGATGTACAGCACCTTGATCCCGGTGTCCGCCAGCTCGCGGCGCAGCGCCTCGGCAAACCCGCGCAAGGCAAATTTACTGGCGCAATAGGCGCTGTAACCCGGATAGCCGATGGAGCCGAAGGTCGAGCCAAGCGTCACCAGCAGCGCCC
>DAITLT010000448.1:0-2411 GCA_036835505.1 Pseudomonas sp. | reverse complement strand
CCAGGCGCCCGCTTTCCAGGCGCACCAGCGAGCCGGTGGGGTAGATGCCGAGGGCCTTGACGAAGGCGCGAAACAACCCGTCGTCAAACTGCGCCGGGCACCATTCGGCCATCCGGCGCATGGCCTCGGCCGGGTCCAGGCCCTTCTGGTAGGGGCGGTCGGAGGTCAGGGCGTCGTACACATCGCAGATCGCACACATCTTCGCCAGCAGGCCGATCTGCTCGCCTTGCAGGCGATGGGGATAGCCGCTGCCGTCGGGTTTCTCATGGTGATGCAGGCAAACATCCACCAGGGCGGCGCTAAAGCCCTGCTTGGCCAGGGTCTCGGCGCCCAGGGCCGGGTGGTCGCGCAGCAGGGTGGTGTCGATGCGGCTGAGCTTGCCGGGGCTGTTGAGCAACTCGGCCGGCATCAGCGCCTCGCCCAGGTCATGCAGCAGACCGGCGACCCCGGCTTCCTGCACCAATTCGTCGCTCAGGCCCAACTGCCGGGCCAGGGCGATCATCAACGCCGACACCGCCAGGGCATGCAGGTAGTGGTAATCGCTGGCGGCGCGCAGCCGGGCCAGGCTGATCAGGGCGTGGGGATGACGGTTCAGGGACTCGCCGATGTCCTCGACCTGGGCCTCCAGTTGCGGGCCATCCAGCGGCGCGCCGCTGCGCACCTCGGCAAACAGCTCGGCCAGGCGCTCCTTGCTGCGCGCGCAGAGTTTTAGCGCCCGGCCCATTTCATCGTCCAGGTCAGTCTGCGGCTTGGCCGCCGGCTCGCGTTCGGCCGCCAGCAGGCGCGCCTCGGTGCTGGCCGCCACCTGCGCGGCGCTCTCGCCGCCGGGCACATCCAGACCCTTCTCGGTGTCGATCCATAGCTCGCGGATGGCGCTGGCCTGCAGGCGTTGCAGGTCTTTTTCGCTGTCCAGCAGAAAGCGGCTTTTCCAGAACGGATGATCCATCCAGGAGCCGCACAGCTCCTGAACAAACATTCCAACCCTGGCATCGGTTACAGGAATTCGCTTTAACACGCTGACCGCCACACCCAGTTAAACAAGCACCAGCGCCCGGCCACGCATGCGGCCGGGTGCTCAATCAAAATACGAGCCCTTGCGCGCCGGCAACTCCGACCACAGCTCGTGCAGGTTGGGGAAGTTCCAGTCTTCAGGGGATTCGCGACTAACGATCTTCTCGCGCCCCACCAGCTTGGCCAGGTCGATGATCTGCTGCGGGATCGGCGCCTTGGACTTGGCCGAGAAGAACACCTTGACCCGCGGGGTCAGCAGCGAGGTGGCGTGCTGGTCCATGACCACGCCCAGGCGGCCGCTTTCCAGGCGCACCAGGGAGCCGGTCGGGTAAATGCCCACCGATTTGACGAAGGCCTTGAACACCGCCTCGTCGAAATGGCCCTTGCACCATTCGGCCATCTTGCGGATCGCCTCGGCCGGGTCCCAGCCGCGCTTGTACGGACGGTCCGAGGTGATCGCGTCATACACATCGCAAACCGCACCCATCTTGGCGAACAGGCTGATCTGCTCGCCCTTGAGGCGATGGGGGTAACCGCTGCCATCGACCTTCTCGTGGTGGTGCAGGCATACGTCCAGCACCAGCGCGCTGACCTGCTGGCTGGCCATGAGAATCTTGCCGCCAGCCTCGGGGTGGCTGCGCACGGTGGTGAACTCGCCGTCGGTGAGTTTGCCGGGTTTATTCAGGATCGCATCGGGGATCATCACCTTGCCGATGTCGTGCAACAGGCCGGCCATCCCCGCCTCGCGCACCTGCTCATCGCTCAGGTCGAGCTGGCGGGCCAGGGCGATCATCAGGGCGCAGACCGCCACCGAATGCATATAGGTGTATTCATCGGAGTGTTTGAGGCGCGCCAGGCTGATCAGAGCATCGGGGTTGCGCAGCACCGAGGCAGAGATTTCCTCGACCAGCTCGACCACCTGGTTGGCATCGATCGCCTGACCCATGCGCACTTCGCTGAACATGGCCACCACCGCGGCCTTGGAACGGGCGCAGAGGTTGTGCGCGCGCTGCACCTCCTCATCCAGGGCCGCACGCTTGAGCGCCGGCGTGGTGGCCACGGCAAGCAGGCTGGCCTCGACCTCGGCGGCCACCTCGGCCTCACTCTGGGCTGCGCGACCCACGGGCAGGTCCAGGCCCTTGCTGACATCGATCCACACCTCGTCGATGCCGCTGTCGCGGATACGCTGCAGGTCCTTGTCGGTATTCAGCAGGAACTTGGCTTTCCAGAACGGATGCTCCATCCACGAACCGCAGAATTCGTTGATGTACATGCCCAAACATAAATCAGACACCGCAATACGCTTCAACACGATAATGACCAGAGCAACAGAAAAAATGATTGGACTAGGGTCTGTTCCCGTTTCATTCGCGGCCGCGCCGGAGCCGGTTTTTGCGCGA
>DAITLT010000447.1:0-2413 GCA_036835505.1 Pseudomonas sp. | reverse complement strand
GAATTCCAGATTCTCTACGGCAAGGGTATTTACCGTAACGGCGAGATCATCGACCTCGGCGTGCAACTGGGCCTGCTGGAGAAGTCCGGCGCCTGGTACAGCTACCAGGGCAGCAAGATCGGTCAGGGCAAGGCCAACTCGGCCAAGTACCTGGAAGACAACCCCGATGTGGCCCGCACCGTCGAGCAGTTGATTCGCGACAAGCTGCTGGTGGCCTCGGCGCCCGCCAAGAGCGAGGCGCTGGAAGACCTGGCTGACGCCGACGTCTGAGCAAGACCATGACGCTGTTGCTGGATAACCCCGCTGCCGTGCGGCGGGTGGCCATGGATCTGCTGGCCCGGCGTGAACATGGTCGGGTAGAGCTGACGCGCAAGTTGCGCCAGCGTGGTGCGGCGGACGAGTTGATCGATGCCGCCCTGGATCGCCTGACCGAGCAGGGCCTGTTGTGCGAGGCACGCTACCTGCACAGCTTTGTCGCCAGCCGCGCCCGCGGCGGTCACGGCCCCCTGCGTATTCGTGAAGAGCTGGCCCAGCGCGGCTTACCCCGCGAGGCCATCGAGCAGGCGCTGAACGAAGCCGAAATCGACTGGAGCGAACAATTGCGCAATGTCTGGCAGCGCAAGTTCGGCCAGTTACCTGTGGATGCTCGCGAACGTGCCCAGCAGGGGCGCTTTCTCGCCTATCGCGGTTACCCGCTGGATCTGATCGGCCGGTTGCTGCGCGGTCTCGACGATTAACCCACTGGGTCAATCAGGGCGGCTCGGGCTGAAGCCAGGTCTCAGGTAGGTCGATTTGCCCTTGTTGCCCGGTGTTGTGCTCGTCAAGCGAGCAACCCCAACAGCCCATAGGCAGCCGTTTAGCGGCCTGCTAGCGGTTATCGCGGGCAGACTTATCTCGCCTGCTGCCGGTCGCTCGGCCTTATAATCGCCGGCTGATTTTTGAGGTGGCGGCATGAGTATTGATGAACTGCGGTTTGCCGGCGTGGCCCGGCTGTACGGCCGCGCAGGCGCCGAGCGCCTGGCTGCGGCCCATGTGGCGGTGGTGGGGATTGGCGGCGTGGGCTCCTGGGTGGCCGAGGCCCTGGCACGTTCGGGGGTGGGCGAGATTTCCCTGTTTGACCTCGATGATGTGTGCATCAGCAATAGCAATCGACAGATCCAGGCCCTGACCGATACTGTCGGGCGGGCCAAGGTCGAGGTGATGGCCGAGCGCATCCGTGCCATCAACCCGGCCTGCGTGGTGCATGCGGTGGCGGATTTCGTCACCCGCGAGACCATGGCCGAGTACATCACCCCCGAGCTGGATTGCGTGGTCGATTGTATCGACAGCGTGGCGGCCAAGGCGGCGCTGATCTCCTGGTGCAAGCTGCGCAAGATTCGCATCATCGCCACCGGCGGTGCCGGCGGTCAGTTGGACCCGACGCAGATCCAGGTGGCCGACTTGAACAAGGTGTTCAATGACCCGCTGGCCTCCTCGGTGCGCTCGTTGCTGCGCCGCGACTACGGCTTTTCGCGCACGCCGGGACGCAATTACAGCGTGGTCTGCGTGTTTTCCAGCGAGCAACTGCGCTATCCAAAGGAGGACGGCAGCATCTGCCTGCAAAAGCGCTTTGACGGCCAGAGCGTGCGCCTGGACTGCGCCGGTGGGATTGGTGCGGTGATGATGGTGACCGCCACGTTCGGCATGGTCGCTGCCGCCAAGGCCGTGGACCGCCTGGTGGCCGGCACGCGGCGACCGTCGGAGCGGGCCAAGGCCAAGTTGGGTGATTAGTTGACGCTGAAGCCCGTTGGCGATGCAGTCAAGGCTAGCGCCGCAATGCCAACGCAGGTCGTTTTTCAGCGGTCTGTCAGTTCGCGCATGCGTTGCAGTACGGCATTCAAGCCATTGCTGCGCGATGGCGAAAGCTGGCGGCCCAGGCCTAGTTGGGTGAACCAGTCGAGCGGATCGACGGTCGCCAGTTCGGCCGCTGTCAGGCCATTGACCCGCGCCAGCAGCAGGGCCAGCAAGCCGCGCAGCAGGCGGGCGTCGCTGGCCGCCTGAAAGTACCAGCGGTTGTCGCGCCGCTCGGCCAGCAGCCACACCTGGCTGGCACAGCCATGGACTCGATGTTCGTCACTACACTGCTCGGCACTCAACGGCTCAAGGCGCTCACCCCAGTGCATTTGCAGGCGTGCGCGCTGGTCCCAGCCGGGGCAGGCGGCGAACGCTTGCAGGGCTTCGCTGGCCGCCGCCGGCAGGCTCATTGCAGCAGCTCCAGGGCTTGATCCAGGGCGTTGAAGAAGCGTTCGAGATCACCGCCGTCGTTGTACAAACCCAGGGACACGCGAACCGCGCCGCCCAGGCCAAGGCTGGCCAGCAGGGGCATGGCGCAGTGCTGGCCGGCGCGCACGGCGATGCCTTGCTCGCAGAGCAG
>DAITLT010000446.1:0-2414 GCA_036835505.1 Pseudomonas sp. | reverse complement strand
GCGACATGCTCGCCGGCAATGCCTTCGGCGCAGCCGGTTCGCGGGTGGTGATCGAAGAGTTTCTCGACGGCGAAGAGGCCAGCTTTATCGTCATGGTCGACGGCCATAACGTGCTGCCGATGGCCACCAGCCAGGATCACAAGCGTGTCGGCGATGCCGATACCGGCCCCAACACCGGCGGCATGGGCGCCTACTCGCCGGCCCCGGTGGTTACCGCCGAGGTACACCAGCGGGTGATGGACGAAGTGATCTACCCGACCGTGCGTGGCATGGCCGCCGAGGGCAACGTCTACACCGGCTTCCTCTACGCCGGGCTGATGATCGACCAGGCCGGCAAGCCGAAAGTCATCGAGTTCAACTGCCGCTTCGGCGATCCGGAAACCCAGCCGATCATGGTCCGCCTGGAGTCGAGCCTGGTGCTGCTGGTCGAGGCCGCCCTGGCCAAGGCCCTGGACAAAGTCGAAGCCACCTGGGACCCGCGTCCGACCGTGGGCGTGGTGCTGGCGGCCGGCGGCTACCCGGCCGACTACGCCAAGGGTGACGTCATCGAAGGTCTGGAGGCTGCCGCCGAGCTGGACGGCAAGGTGTTCCATGCCGGTACCGCGCTGAACGCTGCCGGTGAAGTGGTCACCGCAGGCGGCCGCGTGCTGTGCGCCACCGCCATCGGCCGCAGCGTAGAAGAAGCCCAGCAGCAGGCCTACCGCCTGGCCGAAAAAGTGCGCTGGAGCGGCTGCTTCTACCGCCACGACATCGGCTACCGCGCCATCGCCCGCGAGCGCGGCGAGGGCTGATCCGCGGTTTTCACCGAGAACCTGCGCAAGGTCGCGTATCTGAACGGATACATGGCCTTGCGTGGATTACGACCAAGCACTTGTCTGGCTATAATCGGGCCACTACTCACGAAGGGATTTCGCCCGTGCCGCGGCTCAGGATTGCCATAGGACTCTGTTTCAGCCTGCTATTGATGCTCCTTGCGCCTGTCACCCAGGCCCAGGACGACGGCTGGAGCCTGCTATTCGACCCCCAGGCCGAATTGTCGATCGAGACCATTCGCCAGCCGGCCCAGCGCGACTTGTTCACCCCGCTAAGCCTCGACCAGCTCTACACCCCCGGCGCCAACAGTGCCAGTTGGCTGCATCTGCGTCTGCCGCCCGGCCAGCAACGCGTGCTGCGGGTGTTCTCGCCGTTTCTCGACTACCTCGATCTGTACCTGTGGCAGGGCGAACAGTTGCTCAGCCACACCCGCACGGGCAACAAGCTGCCGTTGAGCAGTCGACCGCTGCCCAGCCGCGATTTCCTCCTGCCACTGCCGGCCAGTGCGCAACCCATCGATCTGTACCTGCGCCTGAGCTCCGAGCAGGCCCTGCGCCCGGACATCAGCCTGCACACCAGCACCGCCCTGGCCGCCGACGACAGCAGCGCCCTGCTGTTTGGCACCCTGCTCGGCAGCCTGCTGATGCTGGTGCTGTATAACCTGGTGCGCTTTGCCTATGTGCGCACCCCCAGCACCCTATGGCTGGCCGCCACCGAATTGGCGGTGCTGTTCGCCGCCCTGACCCTGCTGGGGATCAGTGCGCCCTGGCTGGGCGCCTGGCAAACCGCCCAGTCGAGCATCCTTAACCTGAGCATTCTGCTCAGCGTGCTTTGCGCCCTGGGCTTTACCGCCAGCTTCTTTCGTCAGGTGTGCCCAACCACGCCGCTGAGCAAGCTGCTGCTCGGCGAAATGCTCCTGATCGGCCTGAGCGCCGCCTTGCTGCTGCTGATCACCGACCTGCAATTCAATCAACTGGTCTATGTGCTGACTGCCGTCTGCGCCCTTAGCATCCTGCTGATCGCCTTCTACCACTGGCACCACGGTTACCGCCCGGCACGCCTGTTTACCCTGGCCCTGCTGGTGTTCTGCGTGACCTTCTGCGGCGCCCTGCCGGTGTACTTCGGTTACTGGCAGGTACGCTCCGAGTGGCTGACCTATACCGTGCTGGTCGCCGCGACCCTGTGTGGCTTTCTGCTCAGCATGGCCCTTAGCGAGCGCCAGCGGCGCATCACCCAGGACGACTTCAGCGCCAGTCGCACCCTCGCTACCCAGCATGCCGAGCTGAAAGCCAAGGCCGAGTTCCTGGCCAAGATCAGCCATGAAATCCGCACCCCGATGAACGGCGTACTGGGCATGACCGAGCTGCTGCTCGGCACCCCGCTATCGACCAAGCAGCACGACTATGTGGCAACCATCCACAGCGCCGGCAACGAGCTGCTCACCCTGATCAACGAAATTCTCGACATTTCCAAGCTCGAGTCCGGGCAGATCGAGCTGGACGATGTGCAGTTCGACCTCAACGCGCTGATCGAAGACTGCCTGGCGATCTTCCGCGCCAAGGCCGAGCAGCAGAAGGTCGAGCTGATCAGCTTTATCCAGC
>DAITLT010000445.1:0-2427 GCA_036835505.1 Pseudomonas sp. | reverse complement strand
GCGGCGCCAAGTACGCTCTGCACGGCGCCCTGACCGGCGCCTCGGAAGCCATCGCTGACATGCCCAGGCGTTGGCGCGAAGCCCTCAGCGGCAGCGGTGAGCTGGACCTGCGCGGCGTACGCGTGCTGTCCGAGGCCCACTACCTGTGGTCGCCGGGCACCCTGGCCGGCAACCTCACCAGCTTCTTCGCCAGCAAGGCGGTGCGCGGCCGGGTCGACCAGGTCAAAGGTGAGCACCTGCCGCCTGCGCTGCAGCACCCCAAATTCAAGGGCAAGGTCTACCGCCTGGCCGAACTGGTCCTCGACGTGCCGAGCCTGATCGCGCGCCTGGCTGAATTGGCCGGCGACAGCCTGCTGGCCGCCGAGCGGATCGAGCCGCTGCGTGAACAGCAGACCCTGGTTGGCCTGCGCGTCGATGGCCGTGAGATCCGCGCACAACGCATCGTCCTCAGCGCCGGCGGCGGCAATGCCGAACTGCTCAAGCAACTCGGCATCAGTCAGCCCACCCAGCAATTGCGCCCGCTGCATATGGTGCTGGCCAAGGGCCCGGCGCTGAAGCCGCTGTACGCCCACTGCCTGGGCGGCGGGCCGAAACCGCGAGTCACGGTGACCACCCATCCATCGGCCGACGGCCAATGGGTCTGGTACCTGGGCGGCGACCTGGCCGAAGCCGAGGGCGTGGCCCGCGACGAAGCCGCGCAGATCAAGGCCGCGCAAAAGGAAATGGCCGACCTGCTGCCCTGGGTCGACCAGAGCGCCACCCAGTGGGCGACCCTGCGGGTGGATCGCGCCGAGCCGGCCCAATCCGGCCTGGTACGCCCGGACAACGCCTTCCTCGCTGAGCAGGAGCGTCTACTGGTGGGCTGGCCGACCAAGCTGGCGCTGGCCCCGGACTTCGCCGATCGCGTGCTGACGGCCCTTAAGCGCGACGCCATTCAGCCCGGCCAACATGCAGCGCTGCCCGAGTTACCGCGTCCGGCGATCGCCACCCCGGTGTGGGATACGCTGCTGCCATGAGCCTCGCCACCCTGCACGACCTGCATCGCCCGCTGGGCAGCACCGGCCTGAAGGTTTCACCGCTGGGCCTGGGCACGGTCAAACTGGGCCGCGACCAGGGGGTGAAATACCCCAACGGCTTCAGCATCCCCGATGACGCCGCGGCCCGCGCCCTGCTCGACCAGGCCCGTGAGCTGGGCATCAACCTGCTCGACACGGCACCGGCCTACGGCATCAGTGAAGAGCGCCTCGGCCCGCTGCTGCGCGGCCAGCGCCAGGACTGGGTGATCGTCAGCAAGGTCGGCGAAGAGTTCGTCAACGGTGCCTCGCTCTTCGACTTCTCGCCGGCTCATACCCGGTTGTCGGTAGAACGCAGCCTCAAGCGCCTGGAAACCGAGCATATCGAGCTGCTGCTGGTGCATTCCGACGGCAACGACCTGGCCATCCTCCACGACAGCGGTATCTACGCCACCCTTGCCGAGCTCAAGCGCGAAGGCAAGATCGGCGCCTTCGGCCTCTCCGGCAAGACCGTCGCCGGCGGCCTGCTGGCCCTGGAGCACGGCGACTGCGCGATGGTCACCTACAACCTCAACGAACAGGCGGAAAAGCCGGTGCTGGATTACGCCGCCGCCCACGGCAAGGCAATCCTGATCAAAAAGGCCCTGGCCAGCGGCCACGCCTGCCTGGCCGCAGGGGTCGATCCAGTGCGCGCCAGCTTCGAGTTGCTGTTCAGCCATCCGGGGGTCAGCAGCGCGATTGTCGGCACCATCAACCCACTGCACCTCGCCCATAACGTCGCCACTGCGGCCAGGGTGATTCGCAGCCTGAGCTAGGGCCGCCGCCGCGCGCCAGGTGCGGCTCTCGGTCGCAGGCGCCTGTTCGTCGTCCGGCTCGCCCGCGCCGCAGCGCACCTGCTAGCCTGACTTTTCCGTTCCCCGCGTCGCACCCGGAGTCGCCCATGACACTGACCCTCGCCCGCAAGGACCCCGAAAGCTTCAAGACCCTGGCCCTGCATGTGGAGGCCAGCGCCCATCAGCTCAGCTACCAGGGCATCGGCCTGCCGCTCAATTTCAGCCAGATGCAGGCCCGCCGCAGGCCGCTGCAGATTGCCGACAGCCAGCACTTCGCCGTGGAGCTGGCCAACCTCGGCGTATCGGTGCGTCTGACCGTGCAACTGGACGGCGAGGAATACTGGGTGGTGGTGCGCCAGCAACGCGAAGACCGCGGCGACAGCGTGCTCAAGCTGATTTCCGGTTATGTGCCGGCCCACGAGCTAAACCTGCCGCTGCTCACCGCCCTGCAGGAAGTGGCCGAGGAATGCCTGGTGGAAAGCGCCTCCGGCTGGCTCGGCGGGCGCTTCGCCCAGACCTGGCTGCCGACCCCCTACGCCGACTGCCTGGACTACGAAGAGGTGCTGCACTTCGGCCTGCAG
>DAITLT010000444.1:0-2432 GCA_036835505.1 Pseudomonas sp. | reverse complement strand
AGCGCGCCAGGGAGCGGCAATCCTTGATCAGCTCGCGCTCACCCTGCAGCACATGGATCATCATGGCCGTCTGGCCATCTTTATAGGTGGTGAAATCCTGGGCGCGCGCCACCGGAATGGTGGTATTGCGCGGGATCACCTTTTCCAGCAAGCCGCCCATGGTTTCCAGCCCCAGGGACAGCGGATTAACGTCCAGCAACAGCAACTCTTCGCCATCGCGCTTGTTACCGGCCAGGGTATCGGCCTGCACCGCCGCACCGATGGCCACCACCTGATCGGGGTCGATGTCGGTCAACGGCTGGCGCGCAAACAGTTCGGCCACCGCCTGACGCACATAGGGCACACGGGTCGAGCCGCCGACCATGACCACCGCCTCGACCTCCGCCAGCTCGATGCCGGCATCACGCACCGCACGCCGGCAGGCCTTGAGGCTGCGCGCCACCAGAGGTTCAATCAGGCGGATAAAATGCTCGCGGCTCAACTGCCCCTGCCAATCGCCATGGCTCAGGCTGACAAGCACCTCAGTGGTCAGCGCCTCCTTGGCGGCGCAGGCGCTTTGCAGCAGGGTGCGCTGGGTGCCCGGATCAAGGTCGGCAGACAGGCCCGCCTCGGCAATCATCCAGCCGGCAATCGCATGGTCAAAATCATCGCCACCCAGGGCGCTGTCGCCGCCGGTAGCCATCACTTCAAACACGCCGCCGGTCAGGCGCAAAATGGAAATATCGAAGGTGCCGCCGCCCAGGTCATAGATCGCCACCACACCCTGGGCCTGCTGATCCAGGCCATAGGCCACCGCCGCCGCCGTCGGCTCATTGAGCAGGCGCAGGACATTCAGACCGGCCAGGCGCGCGGCATCCTTGGTCGCTTGGCGCTGCGCCTCGTCGAAATAGGCCGGCACGGTAATCACCGCGCCCACCAACTCACCACCCAGGGTGGCTTCGGCACGCTGGCGCAGCACTTTGAGGATGTCTGCCGACACCTGCACCGGACTCTTCAGCCCCTGCACGGTGTCGATAAACGGCATGTCCGATTCGCCATCGACAAAACGATAGGGCAGTTGCTCGCCCAGTTGCTTGACGTCGGCCAGACCGCGGCCCATCAGGCGCTTGACCGACAGCACGGTGTTCAACGGATCTTGTGCCGCAGCCAGCTTGGCGCCAGCCCCCACCTCGGTGTGCTCGGCGTGATAGCGCACCGCCGAGGGCAGGATAACCGCACCTTCGGCATCGGCCAGCGGCGCAGCCAGGCCGCTGCGCAGCGCAGCAACCAGCGAATTGGTGGTGCCCAGGTCAATTCCCACCGCCAGACGGCGCTGGTGGGGCTGGGGGCTCTGTCCGGGTTCAGCGATCTGCAGTAGGGCCATGCTTGTCTGACTATCAGGCGCACCGCCAAGGCGGTACGGGGGTTAATCGTCGAGGCGCTCTTCCAGTTGGCGCACCTCAAAGGAAAGCTTGTCGAGAAACTGCATGCGCCGCACCAGGCGCTCGGCCTGTTCGCGTTGCGCAGGCTGCTCCCAGCACGCGGCAAACTGTTCATGCAAAAGCGCCGCGGCACCCTTCAAGCGCTGCTTGAAGGCGGCCACTCCAGGCACATCGGCGCTGTCTTGCAAGTCTTCCAGCTCCTCGCGCCACTGCATCTGCTGCAACAGAAACTCGCCATCCTGCACGGTGACTTCCAGGGGCAATTCACCGCCGCGCAGGCCAAGCAGGTAACGGGCCCGAGCCGAGGTGTTTTTCAGCACCTGATAGGCCTCATTGAGGCTGGCCGAGTGCTCAAGCGCCGCACGCTGTTCGCGCACATCGGCATCGGCGAAGCGATCCGGGTGAACGCTGCGGGCCAGTTCGCGGTAACGCGCCGCCAATTGATCCAGGTCCAGGCAAAACGCTGGCTGCAGATCAAACAGGGCAAAATGACAAGGACTACCCACGGTTGCCTCAGACGTTGAAGCTCTCGCCGCAGCCGCATTCGCCGCGCACGTTAGGATTGTTGAACTTGAAGCCCTCGTTGAGGCCTTCCTTGACGAAATCCAGCTCGGTGCCATCCAGATAGGCCAGGCTCTTGGGATCAATGATCACCTTGATGCCAAAGCTCTCGAACACCAGATCCTCGCTAGCCGCCTCATCGACGAACTCCAGCACATAGGCCAGACCCGAACAGCCGGTGGTACGCACCCCTAAACGGACGCCATCACCCTTGCCGCGCCCTTCCAGCGAGCGACGCACATGCTGCGCCGCCGCTTCGGTCATGCTGATAGCCATCGCAACCTCCTTAGAGCAAACCTTTCTTCTGCTTGTAGTCGCGCACGGCCGCCTTGATGGCGTCCTCGGCGAGCACCGAGCAGTGGATCTTCACCGGCGGCAAGGCCAATTCTTCGGCGAGCTGGGTGTTCTTGATGGTTTCCGCTTCGTCGAGGGTCTTGCCCTTCATCCACT
>DAITLT010000443.1:0-2442 GCA_036835505.1 Pseudomonas sp. | reverse complement strand
TTGCCGGCTTTGTCTTCGCCCAGGGCCTGGGTCAGCATCTTGCGGATATAGCCATCGGCGCCGACGCCCAGGCTAGTCTGGTCGCCGACGGTGGAGACGAACTCACCCATCACCCCCTCGACCTGTTCGCGCTGGACGTTGCGCATCTGCGACATGGCCACGCCGACCCGCTGCACTTCCTTGGGCCCCAGATGGCGCAACACTTGCGCGGCATCGGTTTCGCCAAGGGACAGCAGGAGGATCGCGGCCTTGTCGACCTTGTTCAGTTTCGCCGGGGCTTTGCCATCACTCATCAGCGTTAATCCACTCTTTCACCACCTGGGCCACCCGGCCTGGGTCTTCTGCCACCAGGCTCTTGATGGCGTTCAATTGTGCATCATACCCCTCCGATGGGCTCGGCAGCAGGATGCTCTGCGGCCCGCCGAGGCTGACCCGATCCTCGGCCAGCTCGCCGCCCAGGCCACCCATCTCGCCCAGCTCCACATCGCCACCACGGCCGCCATGGCCACCGGCGCCCTGGCCCTTGCCGGCATTGGTGATGTTATTGAGCACCGGGCGCAGCACGCCGAACACCAGCACCAGGATAAACAGCACACCCAGCACCTGTTTGACGATGTCCCAGAACCAGGGCTGGGTGTAGAACGGAATGCTCAGTTCCTCGTCGCCATCGGCCGCCGCAAACGGGGTGTTAATCACGCTGACGCTGTCGCCGCGACTGGCATCGAAGCCCACGGCGTCCTGCACCAGGCGGGTAAAGCGCGCCAGCTCAGCGGCGCTCCAGGGCACATTGGTCGCCTCACCCGTCTTGTCATCGATTTTGACCTGGTCATCCACCACCACCGCCACCGACAGGCGCTTCAGCCGGCCTTGCTGCTGCTTGGTGTAGCTGACCGAGCGATCCAATTCGAAGTTGCGAGTCGATTGCTCGCGCTTGTCTGCCGGATAAGGCGCCAGCATCGGCTGACCGGTGGCCGGGTCGATGACCTGGGCGCCATTGGCATCCAGCAACGGCTGGCCCGAGGCGATGGCCGGCGCAGCACCCGCAGCCGCGGCACCACCGGCTTGCTGCGGGGCGGCGGCAGGACCTGGCGGCTGATTGCTTAGGGCGCCCGGCACGCCTTGCGGGCCGAGGCTGCTCTGGCGCTGCTCGTTGACCTTTTGCTCACTGCGCAGCGCCGGCTGGTCGGGGTTGAACATCTCCGAGGTGGACTCCACCGCGCTGAAATCCACATCGGCGGAAACCTCGGCCTTGTAGCGTCCGGAGCCCAGCACCGGCTGCAGAATATTGTGTACGCGCTGGGTAAACATCCCCTCCATGCGCCGGCTGTAGTCGTATTGCTTGCCGGCCATGCTCAGCTCGGAGTTCTCCGCCTGATCGGAGAGCAACTGGCCTTTTTGATCGACCACTGTCACCTGCGACTTGTCCAGCTCGGGCACGCTGGTGGCCACCAGATTGACGATCGCCATCACCTGCCCGGCCTCCAGGCCACGCCCCGGATACAGCTCGACCAGCACCGAGGCGGTTGGCTTGCGCTCGTCACGTACGAACACCGAGCTTTTCGGAATCGCCAAGTGGACACGGGCGGCCTTGACGTTATTGAGGCTGGAGATGGTGCGCGCCAGCTCACCTTCGAGGCCGCGACGATAGCGGGTGGCCTCCATAAACTGGCTGGTGCCCAGGCCCTGCTCCTGATCGAGAATTTCAAAGCCCAGGTTGCCATCGCCCGGATTGACGCCAGCGGTCGCCAGCTTCAGGCGCGCCCGCGCCAGATCCTCGGCCTTGACCAGCAAGGCGCCGGAGTTGGGCTCCAGGGTGTAGCTGATGTCGGCAGCGGCCAGGGTTTCGGTGACCTGATTGGCATCCATCCCCGCCAGGCTGCCATACAGCGGCCGATAATCCGGCTGCTGCGACCACAGCACCACGGCAAAGCCGATGGCCACACTGGCGGCCAGGCCCACGAGCAAACCGACCTGACGCAGCATCGGCATGTCGGCGAGATTTTCCAGAAAGCTCAAACCAAACAGCGGCGGCTTAGCGTCACCGCCGGTGGTGGTTGGCAAATTATCCAAGGCAGCTTCGGCCATGATTCAATCTCACTGTTAAACCGGCATCTGCATGATGTCTTGATAGGCCTGAACCAGTTTGTTGCGCACCTGGGTCATGGCCTGGAAGGATACGCTGGCCTTCTGCGAGGCGATCATCACGTCGGTCAGGTCAATCCCGCCCTGCCCCACCTCGAATGCGCTGGCCAATTGGCTGGAGGCCTGCTGGGTTTCATTCACCTTGCCGACGGCCTGACCGAGCATCTCGGAGAAGCTCGGCGCACCGACTTCCTGCGCACTGGCGGCCGGCTTGGCACGGGCCATCGCCTCCGTTTGCATGGAGCGCATTTCCAACATCAGGCGATTGAATTCGATACCTTGGCTCATGACCTTCCTCCA
>DAITLT010000442.1:0-2445 GCA_036835505.1 Pseudomonas sp. | reverse complement strand
GCTTAAGTTTCGATTCGAAAGATAATGGCGCGAATCAAAACCTAATGAAGCTTTTTCGTCAAGTGGGAATCGACATCTGGCGGGTGTACCCAAGCCAATTCAGCGCGTTTGCAGAAGCTGGTTGGGGTCCAGATAGAACATCTTCTTCCAGCCTTGGGTCGACTCGTCCGCCCGCCAAGGCAACGGCAGCAGGCTGACAATCGAATAATGCAAGTGCGCCGGTTTGCCTTGCGCGTTACCTGTATCGCCAACCGTGCCCAGCAGGCTGCCGGCCAGCAGCGGTTGGCCTGGGTAGGCGTCGATGGTTTGCAAATGGGCGTAATAATGAATGCGCCATTTCGGCCCCAGGGCGACCACCACCTTGCCGCCCTGCGCGATCTCACCGCGAAACAGCACCACCCCATAGCTGCTGGAGCGCACCGGCGTGCCGCGTTTGGCGAAGATATCGATGCCCTTGTGCACGCCGGAGCGGCCCCAGGGTTCAAACCAGAAGGTGCGCGGATTCCAGTCCCGGGCACTCGCGCCCTGCACCGGAATCTGCGGCCACTCAGGCAGCGAGGCCCAGATGAGAAACAGCGCCGGTATTATCCAGCGTTTGCGTAAAGGCATCCTTGCCAACTCCATCAGGCCTTCTTGGTCGGCCGCTTCCAGCCTTCGATATTGCGCTGCTTGGCGCGGCCGACCGCCAGGGTGTTGGCCGGCACATCGGCGGTAATCACCGAACCGGCACCGGTGGTGGCACCATCCCCCAGGATCACCGGTGCCACCAGTGCACTGTTGGAGCCGATAAACACGTCTTCGCCCAGTATGGTCTTGAACTTGTTGGCACCATCGTAATTGCAGGTGATGGTGCCGGCCCCGATATTGGTTCGCGCGCCGATCTCGGCATCGCCCAGGTAGCTCAGGTGGCCGGCCTTGGCACCCTCACCCAGCACGGCGTTCTTCAGCTCGACGAAGTTACCCACATGGGCGCGGGCTCCCAGCACCGAACCCGGACGCAAACGGGCAAACGGGCCGCAATCGGCACCCTCTCCCACTTCAGCACCTTCCAGATGGCTGTTGGCTTTGACGATGGCACCTTTGCGCAGAGTGCTGTTCTTGATCACGCAGTTCGGGCCGATCTGCACACCATCTTCGATCACCACCCGGCCTTCGAGGATCACATTGATATCGATCGACACGTCCCGGCCCACAGTCACTTCGCCACGCAGGTCGAAACGCGCGGGGTCGATCAGGGTCACGCCCTGCACCATCAACCGGCGCGCGGCGCGGTACTGGTAATGGCGCTCCAGCTGCGAAAGCTGGATGCGGTCGTTGGCACCCAGCACTTCCATCTCGTCAGCCGCCTGTTCCGTGGCGACGACCAGGCCATCGGCCACGGCCATGGCAATCACGTCGGTCAGGTAGTACTCGCCCTGAGCGTTGCTGTTGGACAGTCGGCCTAACCAGTCGCCCAGTTTTTGCCCCGGTACGGCGAGGATGCCGGTGTTGCCTTCACTGATCAGACGCTGCTTGGCGCTGGCGTCCTTGTGTTCGACGATGGCGTTAACCACGCCCTGCTCATCGCGCACGATGCGGCCATAGCCGGTTGGGTCTTTCAGGTTAACAGTCAGCAGGCCAAGCTGTTGCTCGCTGACCTGTTGCAGCAGACGCTGCAGGGTTTCCACTTCGATCAGCGGCACGTCGCCATAGAGAATCAGCACGCGCTCGGCGCTCAAGGCCGGCAGCGCCTGGGCCACCGCATGACCCGTGCCCAGCTGCTCGCTCTGCAGTACGAAATTCAGGTCATCCGCCGCCAGTCGCTCGCGCACCAGTTCCGCACCATGGCCAATCACCACATGGATGCCCTGGGGTTTAAGCAGGCGGGCGGTGTCGATTACATGGCCAAGCATGGATTTGCCGGCAACCGGGTGCAGCACCTTGGGCAGGGCCGAACGCATGCGGGTGCCTTGGCCGGCGGCGAGGATAACGATATCAAGAGACATGGAGGGCAGATCCTATTGAGTAGCCTGGATGCAATCCGGGCTACCTGCTAAATGACAGGCAAAGAAAAAGGGTAGCCAAGGCTACCCTTTTACTTATGCACAATGAAGCAGGTGGCTTATTAGCCGCCGAACTTCTTGCGCAACTGCTGAACGGTACGCAGCTGGGCTGCAACCTCAGCCAGGTGAGCGGCCGCGGAGCCGTAATCGAATTCCGCGCCTTTCTCATGCAGGGCCTTCTCAGCAGCCTTGACGGCTTCCTGAGCAGCAGCTTCATCGATATCGGCAGCACGCTGCACGGTATCAGCCAGCACTTTCACCACACTCGGCTGAACTTCGAGGAAACCGCCGGAGATGTAGAACACCTCGCTCGCGCCGCCCTGTTTGACCAGACGAATCGGACCCGGCTTGAGGTCGGTGATCAGCGGCGCGTGGCCTGGAGCGATACCGATATCACCCAGGT
>DAITLT010000441.1:0-2447 GCA_036835505.1 Pseudomonas sp. | reverse complement strand
GCACTTCGCTTTCGCTGTACGGCAGGGTGTCGTAGGCCATGCGCTCGCCGTTTTCGAGCACCTTGCTCTCGCGCGGCTGGCCGAAGTAGATGCCGCCGGTCAACTCACGCACGATGAGGATGTCCAAACCGGCCACCACGTCCGGCTTGAGCGACGAAGCGTCGGCCAGTTGCGGGTAAAGAATGGCCGGGCGCAGGTTGGCGAACAGGCCCAGTTGCGAGCGAATTTTCAGCAGGCCGCGCTCCGGGCGCAGGGCCGGCTCGATTTTGTCCCACTTCGGCCCACCCACGGCGCCGAGCAGGATGGCATCGGCGGCGCGCGCACGCTCCAGGGTTTCATCGGCCAGCGGCACGCCGTACTTGTCGTAGGCGGCGCCGCCCAGCTCATCAAAGCTCAGCGCAAAGCCCAGGTTGTACTTGGCGTTGGCCAGCTCCAGCACCTTGACCGCTTCGGCCATGATTTCCGGGCCGATACCGTCGCCTGGGAGAATCAGAATCTGCTTGCTCATGCTTAATTCCTGAATTACTTGATCGCGCCGAACAACCAGGGGTTGTTCTGCTGGTGTTTACGTTCGAAAGCCTTGATCGCATCGCGGTCCTGCAGGGTCAGGCCGATGTCGTCCAGGCCATTGAGCAGGCAATGCTTGCGGAAAGCGTCCACTTCAAAGTGGTAGAGCTTGCCGTCCGGGCGAGTCACGGTTTGCGCCGCCAGATCGATGCTCAGCGAGTAGCCCTCGCACGCCTCAGCCTGCTGGAACAATTCATCCACTTCGGCCTCGCTCAGGATGATCGGCAGCATGCCGTTCTTGAAGCTGTTGTTGAAGAAGATGTCGGCGTAGCTCGGCGCGATCACCGCGCGAAAGCCGTACTCTTCCAGCGCCCAGGGCGCGTGCTCGCGACTGGAGCCGCAACCGAAGTTCTCCCGCGCCAGCAGCACGCTGGCGCCCTGATAACGCGGGAAGTTGAGCACGAAGCCTTGGTTGACCGGGCGCTGCGAGCAATCCTGCCCCGGCTGACCGACATCCAGATAGCGCCACTCATCGAACAGGTTCTGGCCAAAGCCGGTGCGCTTGATCGACTTCAAGAACTGCTTGGGGATGATCTGGTCGGTGTCGACGTTGGCACGATCCAGCGGAGCCACCAAGCCACCGTGTTGGGTAAAGGCTTTCATCATCTAGCTCCTCAGGCTTGGGTCAATTCGCGCACATCGATAAAGCGCCCGGTCACCGCGGCGGCCGCAGCCATCGCCGGGCTGACCAGATGGGTGCGCCCGCCGGCGCCCTGACGGCCTTCGAAGTTGCGGTTGGAGGTGGACGCGCAATGCTCGCCACTGCCGAGTTTGTCCGGGTTCATCGCCAGGCACATGGAGCAGCCCGGCTCACGCCATTCAAAACCGGCTTCGATAAAGATCCGATCCAGGCCTTCGGCTTCGGCTTGCGCCTTGACCAGACCGGAGCCTGGCACCACCAGCGCCTGCTTGATGGTGCTGGCGACCTTGCGGCCCTTGGCCACCTCGGCAGCGGCGCGCAAATCTTCGATCCGCGAGTTGGTGCAGGAGCCGATAAACACCCGGTCCAGCTGGATCGAGGTGATCGCCTGATTGGCGTTCAAGCCCATGTACTTCAAGGCCCGGATGATCGAGTCACGCTTGACCGGGTCGGCTTCGACCGCTGGGTCCGGCACCTGCGCATCCACCGGCAGAACCATCTCCGGCGAGGTGCCCCAGGTGACTTGCGGCTTGATCTGCGCAGCGTCCAGCTCAACCACAGTGTCGAAGTGCGCATCGGCATCGGACACCAGACCGGCCCAGGCCGCCACGGCCTTATCCCAATCCTCCCCCTTGGGGGCAAAGGTGCGACCCTTGACGTAGGCGATGGTTTTTTCATCCGCCGCCACCACGCCCACCCGCGCACCGGCTTCGATGGCCATGTTGCACAGGGTCATGCGTCCTTCCATCGACAGTTCGCGAATCGCGCTGCCGGCAAACTCCAGGGCATGGCCGTTGCCGCCGGCGGTGCCGATCTTGCCGATAATCGCCAGCACGATGTCCTTGGCGGTGATGCCGGCGGGCAACTGGCCCTCGACGCGCACCTGCATATTTTTCATTTTCTTGGCCACCAGGCACTGGGTAGCAAGCACATGCTCGACCTCCGAGGTGCCGATGCCATGGGCCAGGGCGCCGAACGCGCCGTGGGTCGAGGTGTGCGAGTCGCCGCAGACCACGGTCATCCCCGGCAGGGTGGCGCCCTGCTCCGGGCCGACCACGTGAACGATGCCCTGGCGGCTGTCGTTCATCTTGAATTCGAGGATGCCGAAGTCATCGCAGTTCTCATCCAGGGTCTGCACCTGCAGGCGCGACACTTCATCGGCGATGGCTTCCAGGCCGCCCTGGCGCTCGGCCTTGGTGGTCGGCACGTTGTGGTCCGGGGTGGCGATGTTGGCGTCGAT
>DAITLT010000440.1:0-2448 GCA_036835505.1 Pseudomonas sp. | reverse complement strand
CGGATGCAATCCGGGGCAATACCGTCACCGCGCTTTTAGGCCGCCAAACTCTTGCGGAAGCGCCCCAGGGCGATGGCGAAGAACACCAGGCCGATGCTGGTCAGGGCTAGCAGCTCCGGCCAGATCAGCTCCAGGCTGGCATGGCGGAACAGGATCGCCTGGGACAGGCTGACAAAGTGGGTCGAGGGCGACACCTGCATCACCCATTGCAGCCAGGTCGGCATGCTGTCCAGCGGTGTGGTGCCGCCCGAGAGCAGCAGCATCGGGATAATCACCGGGATGCTCAGCAGGCCGAACTGCGGGATCGAGCGTGCCAGGGTGGCGAGGAAAATCCCCAGCGCCGTGCTGGCAAACAGGTACAGCGCGGTCACCGCGAGAAACAGCGGCTGCGGCCCGGCCAGCGGCACGCCGATCAAGCCCTTGACCACCAACTCCAGTGACACCCAGGTACAGAGCACCACCACCAGGGCGTTGCTGAGAATCTTCGCCAGCATGATCTCCAGCGCTGTCAGCGGCAGCACCAGCAGGTGATCGAGGGTGCCGTGCTCGCGCTCGCGCAGCAGCGCGGTGCCGGTGAGGATGATGGCGAGGATGGTGATGTTGTTGACGATCTGAATTACCGCCAGGAACCAGCCGCCCTCCAGGTTGGGGTTGAACAGCGCACGAGTGGTCATGCCGATCGGGCTGGGCGTCGTCTGCTGGCTGTACTCCAGCAGCTCGCGCTGAAAAATCCGCCCCAGGTAACCGGCGCCCATAAAGGCCTGGCTCATGGCGGTGGCGTCGACGTTGAGTTGCACCTGCGGCTGGCGGCCGGCCAGCAGGTCGCTCTGGAAGTTGGGCGGCACATTGAGGACGAAAGTGAAGTCGGCGTTGTCCAGGGCGCTGTCCATCTTGTCGTAGGCCAGCGGCACGGGCGCCTGGAATTCCGGTGGCAGCAGGGCGTCGGCGAGCTTGCGCGAGAGGGCGCTGCGGTCCTCGTCGACGATCGCCACGCTGGCGTTGTGTACGCCCATGATTGAGCCCTTGGCCGGCATGTAGATGGCCACGCTAAAGGCATACAGCAGGAAGACCAGCAGTACGCTGTCGTGGCGCAGACTGGTGAGTTCCTTCAGGCCGAGGCGGTAGATGTGCGCCAGACGTTGCATCTCAAGCCTCCTGCTTTTTCAGCAAGGCCACGCTGAGGCCGGTGAACACCACAAAGAAGCCGAACAGGGCCAGGCACTGGGGCCATAGTTGGCGTAGATCGAGGGCCTTGGTGAAGGTGCCGACGGCGATGTCGAGAAAGTAACCGGCCGGGAACAGATCGCCCATCAGCGCCGCGCCGCCGGCCAGGGAGGAGCGCGGCACGATCAGCCCGGAAAACTGGATGGTCGGCAGGCTGGTAAGAATCATGGTGCCGAGAATCGCCGCGATCTGGGTCTTGGTAAACGCCGAAATCAGCAGGCCGAGGCTGGTGGTGGCTAGCACATACAACAGGCCGCCGCAGGCCAGGGTCAGCACGCTGCCCTTCAGCGGTACGCCAAACAGCCAGCGGTTGATGGCCACCAGCAACGCCAGGTTGAGCAGGCTAACGGCGATATAGGGCAGCTGCTTGCCGAACAGAAACTCCAGGCGGCTGAGCGGGGTGGAGTAGAAGTTGCTGATCGAGCCCAGCTCCTTCTCGCGCACCACGCCGAGGGCGGTGAGCATGGCCGGGATAAACACCAGAATCAGCGCCATCACGCCGGGGCCGATGGCGTTCACGCTGACCACGTCCTGGTTGTAGCGAAAGCGGGTTTCCAGTCCGGCACTGGCCGCCGGCGCGCTGGCCGTGCTGCTGTTGGCGGCCAGCGCCCTGAGGTTTTCCAAGTGCACGGCTTCGATGTAGTTACGGCTAGTTTCGGCGCGGAACGGCATGCTGCCATCCAGCCATACCGCCACCTGCGGCTGGCGTCCGGCATACAGATCGCGGCCGAAGCCGGGCGGAATTTCCAGGACGATCTTCACCTCTGAGCGTTGCAGGCGCTGGTGCAGCTCTTGTGGCGAGCTGACGGTGGCGTGCTCCTCGAAGTAGCGCGAACCGCGGAAGGCTTCCAGATAACTGCGGCTCTGCGCCGAGTTGTCCTGGTCGAAGGCGGCGAAGCGCAGGTTCTCCACGTCCAGGGAGATGCCATAGCCGAAGATCACCATCATAAACATCGAGCCGAGCAGGGCGAACGCCAGGCGTACCGGGTCGCGGCGCAGCTCCTTGCCTTCGCGCACCGCCACCGCGCGCAGACGGCGCAGGCTGAAGCGCGGGCTGACCGGCACCGGGGTGTTGGCGGTGGTCGTGGTTTTTGGTTCGTGCTCGGGGGCCGCCTTCTCGCTGGGCTCGGCGGGCTGGCCGGCTTTGTCGGCCGGAGCCGCGGCCTGGGCCTGCTCCAGGCAGGTGATAAAGGCATCTTCCAGGGTGGCGCCGGCGAACTGCTG
>DAITLT010000439.1:0-2453 GCA_036835505.1 Pseudomonas sp. | reverse complement strand
CCTGGGTACATGCCCCACGACCAGTTGGATTCGCCAACCAGCTCGCTCAGCACCAGACCGAGGGACTCCGGCAGGCCTTGGCCGCCGTGGTCAACGTCGTGGGACAGGCTCGGCCAGCCACCTTCAACGTACTGCTGGTAGGCTTCTTTAAAGCCAGTCGGGGTCTTAACGCCGGACTCGCTCCAGGTGCAACCTTCGATGTCACCGGTGCGGTTCAGCGGAGCCAGTACCTGCTCACAAAACTTGGCGCCTTCCTCGAGGATGGCGTTGACCATGTCCGGGGTAGCGTCCTGGCAAGCCGGCAGGCTCTGATAATGCGCGTCGTAGCCGAGCAGCTCGTCACGAACGAAGCGAATATCACGCAAGGGGGCCTTGTAGTCAGGCATAGCGAATAACCTCTGCTGTAAATTCCTAGTAAGGGTGACCGGTTTACCAGTCGCTTGCGGGATCACTCCCAGCCGCCCGACAGTTGATGCGGGCCAGCAATCAAACAGGCGTTTGAAACATACGTTTACGCCCAGGCCTTGTCAAGCATCTGCAGATGGGCAAATCAGGCGACCAGATCAACCTGTGCGACCGGCTCCTGCAGTTGGCTCAAGCGCCGGTATAACTGCAGGTCAGGTGTTAAGTCAAAACTCTGCTGCGCCGCCTCGGGCGCCGCGCGCGCCTCTTGTTCGGCCTGTTCTTGCTCCTGCTCCTGCTCCTTGCGCGCCTGAGCCTCTGCCTTACGTTCCGCTGCCGCTGCCGCGACCTCCTCTCGCTGCAGCGCCGCCAGCTCGCTGCGCGCCTGGGCGGCCAGCACTTGCGCCTGGGCCGCTACGCGCAAATCCTGGGCGGACGGCTCGGCGGGCGCCAGCGCCGCCCGCTGCACCACCTCCATTTTGCGCAAGGTGGCGGCAGGATCATTGGGGATTGGGCTGACATCGATACTGACCTCGCCGCCGACGGCATAGGCCTGGCCATCGGGGCCACGCTTGAAGCTGTAGGTCGGCGCCCCGGCATAGCTGCCGCCCACCGCGGTATGGGCCTGCTCGTGGCTGCGTACCTCGCGGTCACGACTGGCCAAGGCGGCAATTTGCTGTTGCTGCTGGGCTTGTTGCTGAGGGGAAACGCCGGCCTCGTCTGAGCCCGCATCGGCCGCCGGCTTGGCCTCACGCTCAGCCAGGGTAGCCGAGGAGGCTTTATCGGCGTACGCGGAGGTGGCAGGCGTGCGCGCCACCTGTGTTGGCGGCGCGGGCAAAGCGCTAAAAGCCTGCGAAGTGATATTCATCTGGCCCCTCCCCGCCTACGCGGGAGGCCGCTAAGTTCTCTAGGCGCGAGTATCAAGCAGAGTGCCAAGCACCGCGTCGGCAGTTTCCAGTACGCGGGCGCCGGCCTGGACTTCGACCTTGCCCACCTGCAAGTCCACCAGGCTGCTGGCCAAATCGACCGGCTGCGCCGCGCGGGTGGCGGGCGTGCTGGGCTGCTCCGCTGGCAGGGCCTGAGGCAGGCTGGCGCCGGCAATCTGCGCCGCAGCCTGATCCACCCGGCGCTGGCCGTTCTGGATGCTGCTCAAGCCTGAACTGAAGGCACTGCTGCCTGAAATTTCCATCACCCGACTCCATCCTGCGCACTCTTCAGTTCATTGAAGCCGAGTTTGTTCAATAAATATACAAACAAAAGGCAATCACACCGCAGCCGCTTATAGCCCAACGCTTGCAGGCGCCAAGCCCAGGAGGCTGATATTCAAATGCCGAGCCACCGCCGCAGCGTCGGCCTGCTGCAACCGTGGCACTCGCCCCAGGCAGGGCGCCGCCAGTCGTTCGGTCAGGGTGCGCAGGTTGTCATCCAGGCGCGAGGTCTGCGGATCGAGTACGTTGGCCACCCAACCGGCCAGGCGCAAGCCATCGCGGGCAATCGCTTCGGCCGTCAGCAGCGCATGATTGATGCAGCCAAGGCGCACGCCCACCACCAGAATCACCGGCAGATCGAGGCCGATAGGCAGGTCGGCCAGGGTGGCCTGTCCGTCCAACGGCACCCGCCAGCCACCGGCGCCTTCCACCAGGGTGAAGTCCGCCTGTTGCGCCAGCACGGCCTGCACGGCCGCGGCCAGCGCCTCGACCTTGAGCGGCACGCCGGCCTCACGGGCCGCCAGGTGCGGGGCAATGGCCGGGGCAAAGGCAAATGGATTGACCTCGGCATAGCTCAACGGCAGCGAGCACTCGGCCAGCAGCGCCAGCGCATCGCTGTTGCGCAGGCCGTCCGCGCCGGCTTCGCACCCCGAAGCCAGCGGCTTGACTGCCGCGGTGCTCAGGCCCGCCAGCCGCGCCGCGCGCAACAGGCCGGCGGCGATGGTGGTTTTACCCACATCGGTATCGGTTCCGGTGACGAAGAACCCAGCACTCATCTCAGAATTCCTTGTGCAGCACGGCATACAGCACCTGATAGGTGGCCGGCAGCCCTTGGGGTTGGCG
>DAITLT010000438.1:0-2465 GCA_036835505.1 Pseudomonas sp. | reverse complement strand
TCGGCCAAGTTTATCCAGGGCGTGTGCAACAAGAACGGCGAGCTGCTGATTCTGGTTGAGCTGGACAAGATGATGTCCGAAGAGGAATGGTCCGAGCTTGAGAGTATCTGATTGATGCTTGAGGTGGCGGTCGTGGTGTTGGCGCTGTGCTCGGTGCTGCTTGCCGCTGCGTGTGGCTGGCTGATGTTGAGTCAGCGGCATTTCGCGGCCCTGCAGGCTGAGCGCGATGGCGTGCGTGACCAGCGCCTCAAGGAGCTGAGCAAGCGCCTGGATACCTACCTGACCGGCAGTGTGCGCATGGGCGAAGAGCTGTACGAGTTGCGCCGGGTGGTGGCGCCGCTACCGGACAAACTGAGCCAGATCGAGCAGCGCGACCCCAGCAGTTTGTCCTTTACCCAGGCGGCGCGCCTGGCCGGCATGGGCGCCAGCGTCGATGACCTGACCCAGTCCTGCGGGCTGAGCAAGGCCGAAGCCGAGCTGGTAAGCAAACTGCACCAGGCCCAACATCCCGCCTCTTAAGGTTTTGTTCCTGGCCGTGTGGCCATTCTTTCCCGCGTGGGCTATCACTGCGGCGGTTGGCCAAGGGGGACGCAGTCTTGATCCTGGGGGGCAAACCCCTCCGGGCATTTACCCTTCAGGTACCAGGCAAAGGCAATGATCTCGGCGATGCTGCGGTACAGCGGCTCAGGGATCGCATCGCCCAGTTCCAGCTTGGCCAATAGGCGTACCAGCTCGGCATTCTCGTAGATCGGCACCTGGTACTCGCGGGCAATGGCGAGGATGGCTTCGGCCAGCTCGTCGTCACCCTTGGCGCTGAGGCTGGGGGCATTCTGGCCGTCATAGCTGAGGGCGATGGCTTGGCGGGGAGCTTGGCGTTTCATGCGGTTTCGTCGACCCAGCGTTGTTCCAGGGTGGTGCGTTGACCTTGTGGCGGTACGCCCTGGCGGCAGGCCAGTTCGCCCACTTCCAGGCCGGCGGCGTTCAAGCGTTCACGCAGGTGGCCGAGTTCGCGGTCAATCAGCTCGACGGTGCTTGGCCGCTGCGCCCAGAGCTGGCTGGAGAAACTGCCGCGCAGCAGTTGTGCCTGCACTTGCAACGGCCCCAGCGGCGGCAGATCGAAGGCCAATTCGACACGCCAGAGCGTTTCGCCACTGTCCTTGGGGTTTTTCTTCGGGCTTTCGTCGCGCTGCAGTTTGACCTGCAGGGGAACCAGCTCCTGTTGGTTGCGCATGGGGATTTCCAGTTGCCAGGTGGTCAGCAGGTTGCCCTCCGGGCCGACCTGGGTTTGCGCCAGGCTCGACAGTTGGTGAGTCTGCAGGCGTGAGACGGCGGCGGCGGCCAGGCGCAGCAGGGTTTCCAGATCGGCATCGGCGTCCAGATTCTGCAGCAGGCGGGCCGGCAGGGGAAAGTTCAGGGCTTGCAGTTTCGCCCCGCTCTGGCTGGCCCCGCCGAGCATATTGCGCAGCATCAACGGCAATGCCTGGGCCAGGGCGATCTCGTGCTGGGCGCCCGTCAGGACGGCGGCGCTGGGCAAGCTGGGCAGCAACTGGGCCACCAGGCGCAGCAGGCTGGCCTTGAGGTCCTGGGGCAGGGCCTGGGTCTGGCCGCTGAGCAGTTTGCCTTCGAAAAACACGCCGCTGTCCTGCAGCGCCTTGGCCAGGGTTTTCGGGTCGCCGAGTTGGGCGACATCCGGCAGGGCGCCGAGCAATTTGTCGATACTGCCGTGCAGTTCGGTTGGCAAGGATTTGCCCGTGGTGCTGCCGGCCAACCCTTGCAGGGCCTTGAACAAACCCTCCAGGGAGCCTTGGCGGCTTTGCTGGGCTTGCAGTTGCTGGCCGAGGGCAAGTTGATCCAGGCGCCCGCTCAGAGGCAGGAAACTCAGTGCCTGCGAGCCTTTGACCTGGGCACTGAGCAAGCTGCCGACGGGCAGGGCCAGGGGCGTTTCCAGGCTTAGCTGGCGGCCTGCCAATGGCGTATTGAGCAAGCTGGCCACCACCTTGTAGAGCGTCTGCTGAGCCTTGCCCTGGGCCATGGCGGTAGTGCTTAGAACCTTTGCCTGGAGCAGGCTGCCGAGCGGTAACTGCTCCAGGTCGAGGTTGGCCAGTGGCGTGGGGGCTGCCTGCAGGGCCACCGCCAGGCGCGTTTGCGACAGGGCGGTAACGGCCAGGGCGGTGCCCTGAGCCAGGGGGCGGTTGCTGTTGGCCAGCAAGGTGGTTTGCCGGCCGTTGTCCAGGGTCAACTTGAGCAGCAGTTGAAAGCTCTGCGCCTGCTCCTTGAGGGCGAGCACTTCGGCGTCGGCGCTTTCGCCGACGCTGAGCAGGCCGGCCAGGGGTTGCAGCAGTTTGAGCGCCAGCTCCGTGGTCGCCGCGCTCGGTCGGGCGAGCGCGGCGGTCGGTGCGCTGGGGCGAGCACTGCTGATTTCAGCCGTCATTGGGTTACAACCTGTCGAAAATGCCTGCTTCGGG
>DAITLT010000437.1:0-2465 GCA_036835505.1 Pseudomonas sp. | reverse complement strand
AGTACCAACGCATCTGGCAGCAGGAGTGCGCAAAACTCGGCATCCCTTACGACCCAGAACTGGTGGCCTATGCCATCGAACAGCTGCATCGCCTGGAGGCTCGGCCGCTGCTGCCCTGTCACCCGCGCGATCTCCTGGGTATGGCGCTGGATCGCCAGCGCTACCAGGACGTGGAAGACGCGCAAGCGCTCACATCCAAGACGCTGACCTGGGCCTGGCGAAATTACTTCGTCAGCCTCGACGCCAGTTGCAAATAGACAGTACGACGCTAGTCGAATCAAGGAGACACCGTCATGAAATCTCGCACGCTTTTGTTGATCGGTCTTTCACTCATTCTCGGCTTGGGCGCGGCCTTTATGGCCAATACCTGGCTGAGTGCACGGCTCAACGCCGCCCCGGACGACAACATGAAAAATGTGGTGGTGGCCACGCTGGAGATCCCCTTCGGCCAGATGGTCGAAGCCCAGCACGTCACCTTGGTGCGCATGCCCAAGGATACGGTGCCGGACGATGCCTACGACGCCACCGAAAAAGTTGTGGGCAAGATTGCCACCTTCGCCATGCTGCGTGGCGACATCGTGCGTGGCGCGCGCCTGGCCGAACACCTGGGCGGCAGCACCCTGGCCTCGCTGATCGAACCGGAAAAACGCGCCATCTCGGTGCGGGTCGACGACGTGGTCGGCGTCGGCGGCTTCCTGCTGCCGGGCAACCGGGTCGATGTGCTGGTGGCGAAGCAGGTTGGCAACAACAGCAATGCTGTGTCGGAAACCATCCTCGAGGATCTGCGGGTGCTTGCCGTGGACCAGACCGCCAGCACCGACAAGACCCAGCCGGTGGTGGTGCGGGCGGTAACCCTGGAAATGACCCCGGAAGAGACCGAGATCCTGGTCAAGGCACAGAGCGAAGGCAAGCTGCAACTGGCTCTGCGCAACCCGCTGGACAACCAGAAAAAGCCACTGCCGCCGGTAGAAGAAGCGGTGGCCATGGTAGCGCCAGCGCCCGTACCTCAAGCCCCCAAGCGAGTGGTCCGCCGCCGCAGCAGCGGCGACAGCGGTGTTGGCGTCACCATTATTCGCGGCATCGATGTGCAGGCGACAAAGGTTCAGCTTTAGGGCCCGGGATCGGGGCAGCGGCAACGGTAATCGCATCGGCACGTCCGGTGCTCCTGATAAGCAGGTAAAGCGCAAAACCACGCAAGGAGTAGGGCATGGATATCATCCGGAGAATCGGGGCATTCACGTTGTACGTTCTCTTCTTCACCGGCGGGGGCGCAGGGCTGCTGTCTAGCGCCGTGCTGCAGGCTGCCGAACCGGTGCCTGCGGTCAGTGCCATGCCGGCGGCCAACGTCACCAACATTCAGGTGCCGATCTATAAGTCGCGGGTACTGACCACCCGCGCACCGGTGAAGAAGGTCTCGGTAGGTAACCCGGAAATCGCCGATATCCTGGTCACCAGCCCGACCCAGTTGTATTTGCTCGGGCGTGCCCTGGGTAGCACCAACGTGCTGCTATGGGATGGCAGTAACCGCCTGATCGATAGCCTCGACCTCGAGGTGGTGCACGACCTCGGCGGACTGAAGAGCAAGCTGCATGAGTTGCTGCCCAACGAGCAGATCTCGGTTTACAGCGCCCAAGGCGCACTGGTGCTGCGCGGCCAGGTGAGCAGTGCGGCAGCCATGGACAGCGCGGTCAAACTGGCCAAGACCTATACCGCGCAAACCGCCAGCGTGGTGCAGGGCGAGGGCGAAGCAGCGGTAGCGGCGCCGACCCAGTCGCTGGAGGTGATCAATCTGCTCACCGTCGGCGGCAGCCAGCAGGTGATGCTCGAGGTCAAGGTGGCGGAAATGAAGCGCAGCCTGGTCAAGAGTCTCGATGTGCGCTTCAACGCCCTGGACTTCGGCTCTTCCAGTCGCTGGAGCGGCGGCGGTGCCAATAATGGCCTGACGCCGGGCGGCGCGATTCTTCCGGCTGGTTCCCTGCTCGGCGACGGCAGGGGCCTGTTCGCCCAGTTCCTCTCGGGCGATTTTCTCTTCAATGTTGCGTTGGATGCGGCCAGGGACGATGGTTCGGCCAAGGTACTGGCGGAGCCGACGCTTACCACCCTGACCGGGCAGCAGGCGGAATTCATTTCCGGCGGCGAGTTCCCGATCCCGGTGTCCGACGAGGATGGCATCACCATCGAGTTCAAGGAGTTCGGTGTCGGGGTGAAATTCCTCCCGGTGGTGCTCGACTCGGGGCGGATCAACCTCAACCTGAATGTCTCGGTCAGCGAGTTGGTGTCGACCAATAGCCTGGTGGTGGATACAGGGGTTGCTGCAGGTGTCTCCGCCGTGCTGGTGCCGGCGCTGACCAAGCGCAGCGCCCAGTCCACCGTCGAGTTGGGCAATGGCCAGACCATCGCCATCGCCGGTTTGATCAGCGAAAACACCCGCGACTTTGTCAGCCGCTTCCCCGGCTTGGGCGATA
>DAITLT010000436.1:0-2474 GCA_036835505.1 Pseudomonas sp. | reverse complement strand
CTGTGCAAGCCGGCGGATGCCGACGACGTGCTGACCGCGCTGCTGTCCGAGCATGTCGATCTGGATGCCCTGGTGCCGGACAACCCGATGTCGGTAGACCGTTTGCAGTGGGAGCATATCCAGCGGGTGCTGGGTGAGCACGAGGGCAATATCTCCGCCACCGCCCGTGCCCTGGGCATGCACCGCCGCACCCTGCAGCGCAAACTGCAGAAGCGTCCGGTGCGCCGTTAAACCTGCCGCAACGGCCGCTCAGCCGTTGCGTTGCACCTCGTCGAGCACTTCCTGGGCGGCGCGGAAGGCATCGATAGCGGCCGGCACGCCGGCATAGACGGCGCAATGCAGCAGGGTTTCGCGGATTTCCTCAAGCGTGCAGCCGTTGTTCAGGGCGCCGCGCACATGGCCCTTGATCTCCTGGTTGCACTTGAGGGCGGTCAGGGCCGACAGGGTGATCAGGCTGCGGGTCCGGCGGTCCAGGCCCTCGCGGTTCCACACGCCGCCCCAGGCGTGCTGGTTGACGAAATCCTGCAGCGGCTGGCTAAACGCCGTGGCGTTGTTTAGCGCCCGGTCGACGAAAGCGTCGCCCATCACTTCGCGGCGTACCTGCAGGCCGCTGGGTTGTTCATTGCTCATCGAATAACTCCTAAATTCAGTGCTGGCGCTGGCGCTGCCAGGCGCGGGCGCCAATCACCAGCAAGGTAATGGCCGTCAGCGGCAGGACGAAACTGTACATGGCCTGTTGCAGGGCGCCGAGCCAGGGCGCCGCTGTGCTGTGCAGTACCAGGTAGGCGGTGTACAGCGCGTAGTAGGCGACAAACACGGCGCCTTCCCAGCGGTTGATGCAATAGCCGTTGAAGAAGATCGGCAGGCAGGCGATGGCCACGGCGATCATCACCGGGAAGTCGAAGCTCAGGGCGTTGGCCGCCACCGGGATGGCGCTTGGCGATACCAGCGAGGCCAGGCCAAGCACGCAGAGCAGGTTGAAGATGTTGCTGCCGACGATGTTGCCCACGGCGATGTCGCGCTCGCCCTTGATGGCGGCCATCAGCGAAGTGGCCAGCTCTGGCAGGGAGGTGCCGATGGCCACCACGGTCAGGCCGATCACCAACTCCGACAGACCGAGGGCGCGCGCGAGGCTGACGGCGCCTTCGACCAGGAAGTTGGAACCGCTGACCAGCAACACCAGACCGACCACGATCAGCCCCAGGTTGAGCAGCCAGGCATAGGGCTTGGCTGTCTGGTTGAGGCCGAACTCGGTGGCGAACTCATCATCCGCTGCTGCGGTCTTGTCCCGGCGGCTGCTGATGATCAGAAAGGCGGTGTAGGCCAGGATGCCGGCAAACAGCAGGGCGCCATCCAGGCGACTGAGGCTGCCATCCCAGGCCAGCGCCCAGGTCAGCAGGCTGGCGCCGATCATGATCGGCACATCCAGGCGGATGATTTGGCGCGAGACCAGCAGTGGAGCAATCAGCGCCGTCAGACCAAGGATGAACAGCACGTTGGCGATGTTGCTGCCGACCACGTTGCCAATCGCCAGGTCGCCCTTGCCATCCAGCGCGGCCTGCACGCTGACTGCGGTTTCCGGCGCACTGGTGCCGAAGGCCACCACGGTGAGGCCGATGATCAGCGGCGGGATGCCAAACTGGGCGGCCAGGCGGGCGGCGCCGCGCACCAGCACTTCGGCGCCGGCCACCAGCAGGACCAGGCCGGCGATCAGGTACAGGTAAGTGATCAGGGACATGTTAGCGCTCCAAAAAAGTCCGCCCAGCTTACCCAATCCGCAAGCGCTCGCCAGCGTTCACGGCAGGGCATTGTTGCCTGATGTTGCCTGGGCTTCAGTCTTCCAGCGGCGGTTGCCAGAACAACTGCACGGCGCCATCGTCGCGATGGGCCAGGGTGACGTTGTCGTTCTCGGCGATTTCGCCCAATAGCTGTGCCCAGTCCTCGTCCGACTCATCGGCATGCTTGCTGATCAGCGCGGCTTTGGCCTTCTGGGCGTTGGGCGAGTTGATGATTTTCTGCACCCGTTGCGCCAGTAGTTCGTAGGCGCTTGGGAGTTTGATGGTGGCGGATCTGGCCTTGGCCATGGGCAATGCTCCTGACAATTAACTGTTTGGATATACAGTATATTGGCAGTTGCGGTCTGCTCCGGCAAGCCTGGCAGGCGGATAGCACAACGCCGGGCAGGCCCGGCGTTGTGCGGTGGTGCTGGTAGCCCGGATGCTATCCGGGCTACCCCTGTGGCGGCTTAAGTGCGCCGCTTGGGGCTTTGCGCGAGGGCGCCGGTGGTCAGCCTTCCAGCTTCTTCTTCAGCAGCTCGTTGACTTGCCCTGGGTTGGCCTTGCCTTTCGAGGCCTTCATCGCCTGACCGACGAAGAAGCCGAACATCTTGCCGCGCTTGGCTTCATCGCTGGCGCGGTATTGTTCGACCTGCTCGGCGTTGGCGGCCAGCACTTCGTCGAGCATCGACTCGATGG
>DAITLT010000435.1:0-2479 GCA_036835505.1 Pseudomonas sp. | reverse complement strand
CCGAGGCCGACCGCTTTGACCTGATCATCGTCGCCGACGTGCTCTACGACCGCGCCAATCTGCCGCTGCTCGACCAGTTCCTCAGCCGCGGCCAGCAAGCGCTGGTGGCCGACTCGCGGGTGCGCGACTTCCAGCATCCGCTGTACCAGCGCATCGGCCTGCTGGACGCCTGCACCTGGCCGGACCTGGCCGAGCCTGCGGAATTTCGCCTGGTCAGCCTGTACCACGCGCAGCGCTGATTTTCAGCGCCACGGCGCTTGTATCCAGACCTGCGCGCCCGCATCTTTAAGCCCATTCACCTCAGCCAATGAGACCGATCATGAGCGACACGCCGTATATCTTCGAGGCCAGCAGCCTCAACTTTGACCAGTTGGTACTTGAGAACTCCTTCCACAAGCCGGTGCTGGTGGATTTTTGGGCCGAGTGGTGCGCGCCGTGCAAGGCACTGATGCCGCTGCTGGCGCAGATCACCGAGTCCTATCGCGGCGAGCTACTGCTGGCCAAGGTCAACTGCGACCTGGAGCCGGATATCGTCCAGCGCATGGGCATCCGCAGCCTGCCCACCGTGGTGCTGTTCAAGGACGGTCAGCCGGTCGATGGCTTTACCGGCGCCCAACCGGAATCGGCGATTCGCGGCCTGCTCGCGCCCCACGTCGCCGAACCAGCACCGGAAGCCGCCGACCCGCTGGAAACCGCCCAGGCCCTGTTTGCCGAAGGCCGCATCGGTGACGCCGAAAGCCTGTTGCAGCAATTGCTGACAGAAGACAACAGCAACGCCGCCGCGCTGATTTTGTATGCCCGCTGCCTGGCCGAACGCGGCGAACTGGGCGAGGCCGAAGTGGCCCTGAATGCCGTGACCGGCGACGAGCACAAGCAGGCCCTGGCCGGCGCCCGCGCCCAGCTGACCTTCCTGCGCCAGGCCGCCGACCTGCCGGACACGGCCGAACTGAAGAGCCGCCTGGCCGCCAACGGCGAAGACGATGAGGCGGTCTATCAACTGGCCATCCAGCAGCTCGCTCGCCAGCAGCCCGAGGCCGCCCTGGATGCCTTGCTGCGCCTGTTCGTGCGTAACCGCAACTACGCCGACGGCCTGCCGCACAAGACCCTGCTGCAGGTGTTCGATCTGCTCGGCAATGAGCATCCGCTGGTCACCCTGTACCGGCGCAAGCTGTACCAGGCCATCTACTGAATAAGCCGGGCGGGGCTGGTCAGCGGCAAATAAAGCCGTTATAACGTAACAACTTTATTTGCCGACCCTCCGGAGTTGCCATGCGCCGCCTGCTATTTGCCCTGCCTTTCGCCCTGCTGCCCCTGGCGGCTGCTCACGCCGAGCACGCCGACCACCAACATGAACACGCACATGAGCATGAACACGCGCAGCACGACGAGCATGCCAGCCTGGCCGCCCACGAGCATGGCGCCGCCCAACTGAACGTTGCATTGGAAGGTCAGCGCCTGGAATTGGCCCTGGAAAGCCCGGCGATGAACCTGCTGGGGTTTGAACATGCCGCCGTCAGCAGCAGTGACAAAGCTGCCGTGGCGCGTGCCCAACAACACCTGCAAACACCCCTGACACTGTTTGGCATTGCCCCGGCAGCCGACTGCGCGATAACCAGCCACGAACTGCACAGCCCGCTGTTCGAGGCCCAGACCGAAGCACATGCAGAACATGCCGAACACGCTCAAGCGCATGACGGTGAACACAGCGACATCGACGCCAGCTATGTGCTGACCTGCAAGCACCCCGAGGCCCTGGCTGCCATCGACCTCGGCGAACTGTTCAAGCACTTCCCGGCCACCGCCAAAATTCAGGTGCAATTGATTGGCCCCAACGGCCAGCAAGGCGCTGAACTCTCCGCCGCACAGCCACGTCTGCGCTTCTAACAACTCTTGCGTGGATTATTGGCCAGCGCCAGGATGCCCTGGCCAACCCTGCCGCCCCCTGGACAGCCGATGAGTACACTGATTGAACTGACCGAACTGGGCTTTGCCTGGCCCGGCCAGGCCGAACTGCTGGACATTCCCAGCTTCACCCTGCAGCAGGGCGAAAGCCTGTTTCTCAAAGGCCCCAGCGGCAGCGGCAAGACCACCTTGCTCGGTCTGCTGGGCGGCGTGCAAAAGCCTGGCCGTGGGCGCATCCGCTTGCTCGGCACCGACCTCGGCAGCCTGTCTGCCGGCGCCCGCGAGCATTTTCGCGTCGATCACACCGGCTATATCTTCCAGCAATTCAATCTGCTGCCGTTTCTCTCGGTGGCTGAAAACGTCGCGCTGCCCTGCCACTTCTCCCAACTGCGCCGCCAGCGCGCAGAACAGCGTCATGGCAGTGTCAGCCAGGCCGCCAGCGCCCTGCTCAGCCACCTCGGCCTGGTCGATCCGGCACTGCAGGCGCGCCGCGCCGACAGCCTGTCGATTGGCCAGCAACAGCGTGTCGCCGCCGCCCGCGCCCTGATCGGCCAGCCCGAACTGGTGATCGCCGACG
>DAITLT010000434.1:0-2486 GCA_036835505.1 Pseudomonas sp. | reverse complement strand
TCATCCTCGATGGCGTCGTTGGAGATGCTGACCACGGTGCCGTCCACCACGCCGTATTTGGTAAAGGTAAAGGTCTCGACCTTGATCTCCACGGCTTGGCCGGGGCGGACGAAGCCGATGTCCTTGTTTTCCAGCATGGCTTCCACTTCCACCGGTTGGTCGCTGGGCACTATGACCATCAGCGGTTGGGCTTCGGTGACCACGCCGCCGTGGGTGTGGATGGCCAGTTGCTGCACGGTGCCGTCCACCGGGGCGGTGAGGTGCATCAGGTGGTCGCGCTGCTGGGCTTTTTTCAGTTCCTGGCTCAAGGCGGCGGCGCGTTGTTCGGATTCATGTTGCAGATCGAGCATGGCGCGGCGGGTCTGCGCGATCACGCTGCTGCGTTGGCTCTGCGCGGCCTTTTTCGCCGCGCTGAGTTCGCGCACCCGCGACTGCTGGGTGCTGAGTTCGCGCTCCTGGTCGAGCAGAATCTGCTGCTTCTCCAGGTAGGCGTGCTTGGCGACAAATTGCTTGTCCAGCAGGCGCTTGTAGTCGGCGGCCAGTTCGCGGGTGATCGGCAGGCTGAGTTGCAGGGAAGCAACGCTGCTTTGCGCCGCCTGGATCTCCGCGCTGCGCTGTTCGATGGCGGCGGCGCTCTGTGCCAGGGTGCTTTGCAGCTCCAGGTACTGGCCTTGCAACCAGCTCTGCGCGGCCAGTTGCTGCTCGCTGCTGGCCTGGGGAATCAGCTGGGCCAGGCTGGTGGGCGGTGCGTTGTGCTGGATGGCATCCAGCAGCGCTTGGGCGCGGGCGCTGTCGACCTGGGCGGCGAGCAGGTCGCTGCCCAGGCGCTGCACATCGGCGCCGGTCATGCTGCTGTCCAGTTCGACCAGCAGGTCGCCGACTTTCACCCGCTGCCCGTCTTGCACATGGATGGCCTTGACCACCGCCACTTCGCTGGGCTGGATCACCTTGCTCTTGCCGCTGGGGACGATCTTGCCGCTGGCGGTGGCGACCACGTCGATCTCGCCGACGCAGGCCCAGAGCAGGGTCAGGGCGGCGAAAGCCATGATGGTCCACTGGATATAGCGCGGCGCCGGGTGCACCGGCTGCTCCTGCAACGCCAGGGCTGCGGGGAGAAATTGCAGCTCGTGGTTGAGCCGCGGCGGCGCGTCCATGGCTTGGCGGTTGCGCCAGGAGTGGCGCCAGGCTTGGCGGTAACGGTTAAGCAGATCGCGTTTGGCACTCATGCGCAGGCACCGAAAAGAGCATCGCGGATAAATCCGCTCCTACAGGTTAGTGCGCGAATAAGCCTGGGCGAGCAGTGTCGGCCTGGCAGATTGATCGCGAACACGTTCGCTCCTACCAAGAGCGGGCGCTGTGCGTTAGAGGTGTTCATGCGGCACCGCCTTGTTGCAGGCGGTGCAGGCGCGAGTAGTGGCCGGCCTGATGGGTGAGCAGTTCGCTGTGGCTGCCCTGCTCGACGATCTGCCCGCGGTCCATGACCAGGATGCGGTTGGCGTCGCGCACGGCGGACAGGCGGTGGGCGATGATGATCACGGTGCGGCCGCGGCAGATGGCCTGCATATTCTGCTGGATGATGCGTTCGGACTCGTAGTCCAGGGCACTGGTGGCTTCGTCGAAGATCAGGATGCGCGGGTTGCCGATCAGCGCGCGGGCGATGGCGATGCGCTGGCGTTGGCCGCCGGACAACGAGGCGCCGTGCTCGCCGACCACGGTGTCGTAGCCTTCCGGCAGCTCGAGGATAAATTCGTGGGCGCCGGCCATCTTGGCCGCCTGCATCACCGCTTCGATGGGCGTGCCGGGGTCGGTCAGGGCGATGTTTTCGCGGATGCTGCGGGCGAACAGCATATTGTCCTGCAGCACCACGCCGATCTGCCGGCGTAGGGAGGATACGTCGGCCAGTGCCAGGTCCATGCCGTCCACCAGCACGCGACCGCGCTCGGGGGTATAGAGGCGCTGCAGCAGGCGGGTCAGGGTGCTCTTGCCGGAGCCGGAGCGGCCGACCACGCCTATCACTTCACCGGCCTGGATGGTCAGGCTGATGCCACGCAGCACCTCGGAGCCATCCGGGCGATAGCGGAACTGCACCTGGTCGAACTCAACCTGGCCCCTGAGCGGCGGCAGTGCGCTGCGCGAATCCTGGGACAGCTCGGTGCGGGTGTTGAGGATATCGCCCAACCGCTGCACCGATACGCCGGTCTGCTGGAAATTGGTCCACAGCTGGGCCAGGCGCATGATCGGCTGCGACACCCGGCCGGCGAGCATATTGAAGGCGATCAGCTGGCCGACGCTGAGGTCACCGTCGATCACCAAACGCGCGCCCAACCACAGGGTGGCGACGGTGACCAGCTTGCCGATCAGGCCGACGCTTTCGTTGGCGATGGTCGAGAGGGTCTGGGTCTTAAAGCTGGCGGCCACATAGCCGGCCAGTTGGTTGTCCCACTTGCGGTTGATCTGCGGCTCCACCGCCATGGATTTCAGCGTGT
>DAITLT010000433.1:1370-2497 GCA_036835505.1 Pseudomonas sp. | reverse complement strand
TCGGGTAGCCCGGCACCGAGCGCTTGATCATGTCCGGGAACACGCGCACCACGTCCTCGTTGAAGGCGAAGTCGGCGACTTGCGCGTGGGGGGTGGCGAAGAGGCGATCGGGGTTGTGCTTCACGGGGGGCGTTCCGGGCGGGCGAAAGGCCGGCATTTTAGCCAAGTCGCCGGTCTAGCCCAACCGCGATTACTTCAGCTGATCGGAAAAGAACTCGCCGGCGCCCTGCAGCGGCCCCAGCGGGTTGCGCTTGACCTCGAAGCGGCGAATGTTCGGCTCGCCATTGCTGACCTTGTGTACCAGCACATCATCGACCAGCACGAACACCGCACGGAACGACCAGCCGTGCAGCTCGCGCTGCTTGCGAAAGTTGAAGGCGTCGGCCCAGAAGCTGCCGACTCGCTGGGTGTCGGTCTTGTTGAAGTCGAAGGCATAGCCCACGCAGCGATCCTTGGCCTGCAGGCATTGCACCAGGCCGTCGGGCAGGTAGGCGAGGGGGATGTTGGGCTGCACAAACAGCAGGCGCAGGTCGATAAACGAGAGCATCTTGCCGTTGCCCTCGACCAGTGGGTCGAACCCCAGGGAGAAGAGGTCGGCGCGATTGGTCTTGCCGACCACCGCCTGGCCAAAACGCTGTTCGGCATCCAGGTAATCGGCGAAGGGTGACAGCACCTCGGCGCGCTCGCTGGGCAGCAGGCTGGTGCAGCCGCTGCACAGGGCCAGGATGATCAGGGTAATGCTGGCGGACACGCGGTCCATGATGCCTCCCCACTGAATGGCGCTTACTTATTGGAAGGCTTGGCGGGGGTGAATAGTCGCGTCAATCAGACCAGTGGCAGGGTCGACGGATGGCCGGTCAGCCTTGTTCGGCCAGGCGCAAGGTTTCGTAGGCAGGCGCCGCCGGAATGCCGACTTCTACGCACAACTCCATCACCCTGGCCTGGTCACAAGTGTAGATCAGCACCGCTTGCAACTCGTCGTCCAGGGGCTCGCTGAAGTTGAGCAACACATAGCCGCCGACGTCCTTGTGCATGCTGCTCAGTTGCACCTGGATGCTGTTGAGCGCCGCCAGTGGCTTGGCCTTGAGCAGTTGCTTGGGCTTGATATTGAACGGCACCTCGCTGCT
>DAITLT010000433.1:0-1360 GCA_036835505.1 Pseudomonas sp. | reverse complement strand
GAACGAGGCCATGATCTGCTCCAGCAACTCGGCGTAGCTGTCGCCCTGGAACAGCACGGTATCCGGCAGGCTGCCGACCACCACCCACTCGCCCAGGGGGATGGGGTAGCTGTCGTCGTAGTTGATGTCCGGGTTGGCGGCCAGGAAGGCCTGCGGGTCGGCATAGGCCTCGGCGGCCTCGCTGGCGATGCGCAGAACCTCGTCGTCTGTCATGCAGCCGGAGCTGATTTTGCCGATCAATTCAACGAGCAGGTCTTTCATGGGCGATATCCAAAAGGCGCGGCGCACAAGGCGCGATGCCTGGCGCGTGTGCGCCGAGGCGGCGATGCCGAGTTGGCCGAACCAGTAAGTGAGAATGATGGCCACGTCGGCGCCGGCAAACGGGCTGACGAAGCGGTTGATGCCGATCAGGCTGTCGGACAGCACAAACAGCAGCGCACCCCCGGCGCCGAGCCAGGCCGAACGGCGCGCGATGCCCGGCGCGCCGAACCTGGCCAGGGCGCGCCAGAGCATGGCGCTGATGGTCAGGGCATACAGGGCCACCGGAATCTGCAGCGCGCCCAGGCCGTTCTGCGCCAGCAGGCTGAACATGCCCAGGCCAACCGCAGCGGCGCCGAGCAGCGCGAGCGGGGCCGGGCGCCGACTGTCGCCAAGATAAGCAATCAGAAAGCACAGATGGCCGAGCAGAAAGGCGCCGAGGCCAAAGACGAACAAGTCCGCCGGCCACTCCAGCAACAGATCGCCGCTCAGCGACAGCAGCAGGCCGAGGCTGATCCAGCGGCGATAATGGCCGGCCGGCGCCAGGCCCATCCACAGCAGCAGGGCAATCAGCGGCAGGGGCTTGCTCAGCAGGCGCAGGGGGCTGTGATCCAGGGCGAGGCCGAGCAAAAACAGGGCCACGCCGCCGAGGCCGAGCAGCAGAATAACGCGCAGGTCACGCATGGCCGTTCTCATGGTTATGGGCTCGCCGGCATCTTGCGGGGTTTTGGTACAAATGTGCCAGCCTCGCCGCGCCAATTCCAGCGGCCAATCGGGTCGGGATGCAGTGTGCGCTCGGTAGGATGGTGTTGAGCGCAGCGATACCCATCAGGGATTTAATTGTGCTCGGTAATTTGCTGGGTATCGCAGTTTGTAGCCCGGATGCAATCCGGGGGCCGTGAATGAAACGGGAACAGCCCCTAGCCCCTAGCCCCGGATTTCATCCGGGCTACGCGTATTCAGCGCCCGGCGTTTACTCCACCGTGACCTGGCAATCGAAGGTCTGTGCCGGCGCTACGTCGGTTTCCCAGGGCCGCCGATAGACCAGCAGCAGGCGGCCGCTGCCGCGCTCGGCCACCAGCTTGATGAAGCCGCGCGTGTC
>DAITLT010000432.1:0-2528 GCA_036835505.1 Pseudomonas sp. | reverse complement strand
TGCCGGTGCTGCTGGCCACCGGCATGGCCGCCGAACGCCTGACCGCCCTGCTGCGCCGACGCGGCGTGCGCATGACCGGCGGCTTGCTGGTGATTCTGTTTGGCCTGTGGACCCTGCCTGGCCCTCATCAGGCCTGGCTGATGGGCCATTAGCAGGCCCGCCAGGGCGCCATGGCCTGCTCGCCGGCACTCGTATGATCCATGTCAAGATCGAACAAGCCCGGCCTGCATAGACTTCGGTTACTGCCTGGCCAACCGGGAACCGCCTGCATGCTTGACGCCATTCACTGGGACACCGATCTGCTACGGCGTTACGCCCAAACCGGCCCGCGCTATGTCTCCTATCCGAGTGTCGAGCACTTCCACTCCGGCATCGGCTCGTTTGAGCTGCTGCATGCCCTGCGCGAAAGCCGCAAGGCGCGGCGGCCACTGTCGCTGTATGTACACCTGCCGTTCTGCGCCAACAGTTGCTACCACTGCAGCCGCAATCGGTTGGTCAGCAAGGATCGCGGGCGAACCTCGAGCTACCTGCAGCACCTGGAAAAAGAAATCGAACTGCTCAGTTGCCACCTCGACCCCAAGCAACGGGTCGAGCAACTGCACGTCGGTGGCGGCACCCCGACCTTCCTCAACCATGGCGAACTGCGCCGCTTGCTGGCCACCTTGCGCCAGCACTTCAACCTGCGCAGCGATGATGCCGGCGACTACGGCATCGAGATCGACCCGCGCGAGACCGACTGGTCAACCATGGGCCTGCTCCGGGAGCTGGGCTTCAACCGCGCCAGCATCGGCCTGCAGGATCTTGACCCGCAGGTGCAGCAGGCCATCAATCGCCTGCAAAGCCTGGAGCAGACCCGCACCATAGTCGAAGCCGCGCGCACCCTGCAGTTTCGCTCGATCACCATCGACCTGAGCTATGGCCTGCCCAGGCAAACGCCGGAGGGTTTTGCCCGCACCCTCGACGCCGTGCTGGCCCTGCAACCCGATCGCCTGTCGCTGTTCAACTATGCGCACCAGCCGGCACGCTTCCAGGCGCAGCGCCGCATCAACCCCGACGAGTTGCCAACAGAGGATGCCAAGCTGGCGATGCTGCACAACAGCATCACCCAGCTGCAAAACGCCGGTTATCGCTACCTGGGCATGGAACACTTCGCCCTGGCCGATGACGAACTGGCCAGCGCCCAGGAAGACGGCACCCTGCAGCGCAATTACCGGAGCTACAGCACCCATGGCCATTACGACCTGCTGGGCCTCGGGGTATCGGCGATCAGCCAGATCGGCGACCTCTACAGCCAGAACAGCAGCGACCTGGCCGCCTACCAGCAAAGCCTCGCCAACGGTCAGCTAAGCACCTGCCGTGGCCTGCTCTGCAATGCCGATGACCGCCTGCGCCGCAGCGTGATCCAGCAACTGATTTGCACCTTCGGGGTGGAGTTTGCCGACCTTGAAAAGCAGCTCAACATCGACTTCGCAGAGTATTTTTCCGCCCTCTGGCCGCAACTGAGACAAATGGCCGCAGATGGCCTTCTCGATCTCTCTCCGAGCGGCCTGCGCATGCGCCCTGCCGGCCGCCTGCTGACCCGCGCGGTGTGCCGTCTGTTCGACCATTACCTGCCCGTACAACCCCCGCAACAGGAGGTTTTAGACGTTCAAAAAAATCCTGATTGATCGAACAGATTTGACCGCCATCTGGTTCTGCTGACGCGGCTGCGTTACCCTTAGGTGTATTGCTGGTACACATTAAGGAATTGCCCATGTCCGAGATCATCAAGGCGCGTGCTTTGCCCCAGGCCCATTGCAAGGATTGCAGCCTCGCTTCGCTGTGCCTGCCCCTGGCGCTGAACTCTGAAGACATGGATTCACTCGACGAAATCGTCAAGCGTGGGCGGCCCTTGAAGAAGGGCGATTTGCTGTTTCGCCAAGGCGACAGCTTCTCCTCGGTGTTCGCGGTACGCTCCGGCGCCCTGAAGACCTTCAGCGTGACCGATGCCGGCGAAGAGCAGATCACCGGCTTCCACCTGCCCAGCGAACTGGTCGGCCTGTCGGGCATGGACAGCGAGTTCTACCCGATGTCCGCCCAGGCCCTGGAAACCACCTCGGTGTGCGAGATTCCCTTCGAGCGCCTCGACGAACTGGCCCTGCAACTGCCGCAATTGCGTCGCCAGTTGATGCGCATCATGAGCCGCGAGATCCGTGACGATCAGCAAATGATGCTGCTGTTGTCGAAGAAGACCGCCGACGAGCGCATCGCCACCTTCCTGGTCAACCTGTCGGCGCGCTTCCGCGCCCGCGGCTTCTCACCCAATCAATTCCGCCTGGCCATGTCGCGCAGCGAAATCGGCAACTACCTGGGCCTGGCCGTAGAGACCGTTTCGCGGGTGTTCACCCGCTTCCAGCAAAACGGCCTGCTGGCCGCCGAGGGCAAGGAAGTGGAAATCACCAACTCCATCGAGCTGTGCGCCCTGGCGGGCGGTAATCTCGACGGCTGACTCCGCTAACACTCGAGAACAACGGGTCTGCGCCCTGCAG
>DAITLT010000431.1:0-2556 GCA_036835505.1 Pseudomonas sp. | reverse complement strand
ACCACGCGGTCGTAGGTTTGCATGACGAACAGCGGCACCATCAGGCCCAGCAGGTTGACCAGCAGGCTGGCCAGCAAGGCATCGCCATACAGGCCGCGGGAGAGTTTCAGGGTGTCGCGAAACCAGGCCTCGACCCGTGGCACCAAGGGTTTGCGGGCTTCTTCCAGGTCGTGCCGCGGGCGGGCGAACAAGGCTTGGCCGCTGTAGGCGGCGGCCAATTCATCACGGCTGATCCATTGTTCGCCGCCGTCGGTTTCGCAGGGCAGTACCAGGGCCTGCTGCTTGTCACCCCAGCGGGTCAGCACGCTGCTGCGGCCGTTTTTCAGCAGCAGCAATACCGGCAGGTTGAGGCTGGAGATGGCGCTCAGCTCACGCCGCAACAAGCGCCCCTGCAGCCCGGCACGGGCGGCTGCACGGGGCAGCAGTTCGGCCGACAGGCGTTGCTCGGGCAGGGGCAAACCGGCCGTCAGGCTGGCCCGACTGGCGGGGCAGTCGTGCAGCTTGCAGAGAATCAACAGGCCATCCAGCAGCGGATCATCGTGGCTAAGCCGCGGATCGCCAGCCGGTCCAGGCCGTTCCATGGTCGTCAATGGCAACTACTCCCGTGTACTGCGTTTCCCGGCCTGGTGGCCGGCGGAGCTGTTACTGCGTTGCGTCTTGCCGGGGTGGCGCGTGCTCACCCAGGGTGGCCTGTGTCTGGGCTTACTTCATCTCAGGCAGGGCCGCCTGGTTTTGCACATCGCTGACGGCCACGGCTTCGCTTGGCACCACGATGTTCTGTTGCTGCAGCAGCGCGCCAGTGGCGGCGATCACCCGGTACATGGAGAACTCTTCGGTGTAGCGCACCTCGGTGTAGCGGCGGTTGGCGGTGAACAGCTCGTTCTCACTGTCGAGCAGGTCGAGCAGGGTGCGCTGGCCCAGGGTGAACTGCTGCTGATAGGCCTCGCGTACCCGCGCCGAGTAATCGGCATAGTCGCGCGCCTTGGGGGTTTGCAGGCGGGCGTTGTCCATCGCGTTCCAGGCCAGGGCGAGGTTCTCATTGATTTCGCGCAGGGCGTTGTTACGAATGTCCATGGCCTCGTTGATCTTGTAGGCCGATGACTGCAGGCGCGCCTTGTCGCGCATCCCGTTAAACAGGTTGTAGTTCATCGACACGCCGGCACGCCAGCCGTTGGCATGGCCGTTCTCACCCGAGGCGTCGTTATCCGCGTTAGTTGCCAGCTCGGCATCGAAGCGTGGATAGAACGGCGACTTGGCCGATTCGTATTGCTTCTCGGCGGCCTGTACGTCGGCCTGTGCGGATTTCAGCAGCGGATTGTTGCTGGCCACGCTTTGCCGGGCGCTGTTGATGTCGGCGGGCATGGCGCTCTTGACGCTGGCCGGGGAGGCCAGATCATCGGCCGGGCGGCCGGTCACGCTGAGAAAGTTGGCCTCGGCATCGGCCAGGTTGACCTGCTCGGTGTAGAGGTTGTTTTGCGCCAGGGCCAGACGCGCTTCGGCCTGGTCGGAGTCGGCGGTGCGGCCCACGCCCTGGTCGCTGCGCAGGCGGATCTGGTCGTGCATACGCAAGTGCGCCTGCAGGTTGTTGGTGGCCAGGGTAACCATCTCGCGGCGCTTGAGCACGTCGAGGTACACCTCAATGGTGCGCAATGCCAGGGCCTCGGCGGTGCCCAGGGTGTAGTAGGCCCGCGAGTTGACCACCGCCTCGGTGCGCGCCACTTCGTTGGGCGTGTTGAAACCGTCAAACAGCATTTGCCGCAGGCGCAGCTCCGAGGTGCCGTAGGTCAGGGTTTCCTTGTTATGAGTGCCAGGGGACACGGCGCGAGTGCTGGGGGTGTCGGAGTTCTGCCGGCCATAACCCGCGAGCACATCGACACTTGGCAGATAACCCCCCTTGGCCACTTTGACCTCTTCATCGGCAGACAGGCGCGCGTTCTGGCTGGCCTGGATCTGCGGGTGGTTCTCGACCGTGCTTTGAATCGCTTCGGTCAGGGTCATGGCATGGGCAGGAACGTAGCTCATGGCGAGCGCGATGCTGCTGCAGAGAAGGTTCGAACGGCGCATGAAGGCAGTCTCCTTGGAAGCTGTTTTATTCCTGTCGCCAAGTAATTGACGATTTTGCCTGCTCAGCTGATTCAGGCTTGTAACTACATAGCTAAGAACATCTCCTCGCTTGCCTAAGAAAACTTTGTAACAACGGCTATGACGAAAAAGTCTTATGCAGCCGCTAGAAACCAGCACATTGTTTTATCTCGTGGTCACGTAATGCGTGGCTTACAGCTATTGCGTGATGAAATTTAGGTGGTCGATGAGACCTGGGTGCGGAAGGGGAAGGTGGCTGTTTTGAGGGTGTAGGTCATGGGTTTTTTGCGACATTTAATTGTCGCGATGTCCTTCTGACTCATGGCGACAAGGCCTCTGGCTAACAGACTTTGCCGATTTCTGCAGATGTGATGGGTGCATTGACCTTTTGAGCATGTGCCGACGGTGGTTGGCAACGCTGTTGCGGAGGATGGACTCATGGCTACGTTGATCGGTGTCGTCAGACAAGTAGTA
>DAITLT010000430.1:0-2558 GCA_036835505.1 Pseudomonas sp. | reverse complement strand
ATCACCACCGGCAGCGCCATGCAGCGCTGGCCGGCCGCACCGAAGGCGGCGCCGAGCAGGTTGTTGAGGGTCTGCTGTTTGTTGGCGTCGGGCATGACGATGGCGTGGTTTTTCGCGCCCATCATGCACTGCGCGCGCTTGCCGTTCTGGGTGGCGCGGTTGTAGACGTGGGTGCCGACCTTGGTCGAGCCGACGAAGGACACCGCCTTGATGTCCGGGTGATCGCAGATCAGGTTGACCGCCTCGACGCCACCGTGAATCACGTTGAGCACGCCCGGCGGAACCCCGGCTTCCATGGCCAGTTCGGCCAGGCGCATGGTCACCATCGGGTCCTGCTCGGATGGCTTGAGCACAAAGGTGTTGCCGGTGGCGATGGCCATCGGGAACATCCACAGCGGAATCATCGCCGGGAAGTTGAACGGGGTGATGCCGGCGCAGACGCCCAGTGGTTGCAGCAGGGTGTAGGTGTCGACGCCACCGGCCACGTTGTTGGCCAGCTCGCCGAGCTGCAGGTTGCCGATGCTGGCCGCATGCTCGACCACTTCCAGACCGCGGAACACGTCGCCTTCGGCGTCCGGCAGGGTCTTGCCCTGTTCGGCGGTGAGGATCGCCGCCAGCTCCTGCATGTTCTCGCGGATCAGCTGCTGATACTTGAGGAAGATCCGTGCACGGGCGCCGATCGGCGTCTTGCGCCAGGTCTTGAAGGCTTCCTTGGCGCTGGCCACGGCGGCGTTCATTTCATCAAGGGTGGCGAAGGGCACACGGGCCAGGACTTCCTGGGTCGCCGGGTTGACCACGTCGCGCCATTGGGTGGTTTTGGATTCGATCAGTTTGCCGCCGATCAGCAGTTTGACGGTAGGCACAGTGTTCTGGGTGTTTGCTTGCGCTGTCATTAGGACTCCAGCCTTTCAAGGGCAGATGTTGGCGGGTGATCTCATCGTGGGGCTTTGAGAACCTTGGCCTTGATCCTAGCAGTGCGTTTTTATCTATAGCAATGCGGCTACGTGCAGGGTTAATCTGCATTTTTGCACAGTGATGTTGGTGACCGGATGGATTGGGACAATCTGCGTTATTTCCTCGAGCTGTCCCGTGCGGGCAAACTGACCGCCGCTGCGCGCCGGTTGGGCGTCGATCACACCACGGTGTCGCGTCGCGTGCAGGCGCTGGAAAAAAGCATGGATACGCCGCTGTTCGTGCGCGCGGCCGCAGGCTACAGCCTGACCGAGGCCGGGCGGACGCTATTGCCGCAAGCGGAAGCGATGGAGAGCGCTTTCTCGGCGATCGAACAAGCGCGCGCAGGGCAGCAAGACAACCTTTCCGGGCAGGTGCGCATTGGTGCGACCGAAGGCTATGGCTCGGTGATGCTCGCCCCGCAACTGGCCGAGTTCACCCGACGTTATCCAAACCTGGGGATCGATCTGCTGGCCGTGCCGCGGATGGTGCAACTGTCGCGCCGCGAGGCCGACATCGTGATCACCCTGGAGCGCCCCGAGCGCGGGCCATTCATCATTACCAGGCTGACCGACTACGTGCTCAAGCTGTATGCCTCGGCCAGCTATCTGGAGCAGCATCCACCCATTCGGCACCGGGAGGATCTGCGCGACCATGCGTTTGTCAGCTATATCGACGATCTGCTGTACAGCAAGGAACTCCTCTATCTCGATGAAATCGGCAAACCCCGACATGTCGCCTTGCGCAGCACCAGTATTCTTGCGCAGCAGCAGGCCACCTCCGCCGGGGCCGGTATCGCGATCCTGCCGTCATTCTCTGCCGATGCCGATCCACGCCTGAGACGGGTGCTCAGTGAGCAAATCGAATTCACCCGCACGTTCTGGATGCTGATGCCCATTGAGCTGAAGGACATCGCCCGGATGAAGACGACCTGGAATTTTCTGCGGGAAATGGCGCAGGCAAACCAAGCTCTCTTGCTTGGGGCGCTGGATGGCGAAGGGTGATGCCGTCATGAAATACCTCTTGGTGAAGGTATCGAAGTAGTACGGATTCTCGAGTCATTTTTCGCGATTGTACTTCTAACAATGCTCCGTCTGGCTGCATTGGTCAGTGATCTGCATGCTGTTTGGTCTTGTCGAGCAGCGGCACCTGGGCTTGAGTCAGCTGTTCGCGCGGCGGTTCAGCAGTGTGTAGCGGATTCTGAAAAATTCTCTTGTTGAGTGGCTTGTGCATTGGCTAATGCAGGTGTAGGTTAATAAAAAACGTTCCGGTCGGTTTTTAATAATGGGCATGGTGATGCGTCCGCTTGCAACTAGTAGAACGCATCAACGGGGCGACAAAAGGCCGGTCAAGGAAACGCGCAAGCCAGCAACGCGATTGCCTCGCTCTGCTGAAGTGCTACTCGAAGTAGGCTTGTTACGTGGTGGAAGGATGGGGTCAGATGCTTTCCATCTGGCAGGGCAGGGTAACGGCAGGCAGAGACATGAGAACAAACAGATAAAACAAAAACGATCACGATGGTTTTAATATGTCGGTACACTTGATCGACTGCCGACTCAACTCAAGTTCGGAGAATCCAATGAATAAGAACAAAAAAATCAAGGTGG
>DAITLT010000429.1:0-2559 GCA_036835505.1 Pseudomonas sp. | reverse complement strand
CGGCTGGCGTTGCTGGATTGTTCGGCGGCGGCCGAGTTGCTGTTGGCCAGGCCCGCCGCCTGGGTAACATTCTGATTAATGTCTTCCACCACATGGGACTGTTGCAGGGTAGCACTGGCAATCGAACTGTTCAGGCTGGTCAGGTTGCACAACGACTGGGTAATCAGATTGAGGCTTGCACCCGCCTGGCTGGCCTGCTCCACGGTTAACTGCGAGGCGCGGCTGCTTTCGTTGATGACCTTAACCGCTGCCTCCGAGTTGCCTTGCAGGCGCTCGATCATGCTGTGGATCTCGGCGGTGGACTTCTGCGTGCGCTGGGCCAGCAGGCGTACCTCGTCGGCCACCACGGCAAAGCCGCGGCCTTGTTCGCCTGCCCGGGCCGCTTCGATGGCGGCGTTGAGGGCTAGCAGGTTGGTTTGTTCGGCAATCGAGCGAATCACTTCCAGGACGCTGCCGATCTGGGTGCTCTCCTGGGCCAGGTTTTGGATCACCTCCACCGCCTGGGCGATGGTGCCGGAGAGTTGGTCGATCTGCTTCAAGCTGCTCTCGATATTCTGCTGCCCCTGGGTCGCCTGTTCCTCGGCCTGGCTCATTTCGTTGGAGGCGTGCTCGGCATTGCGGGCGACATCCTGTACGGCGTAGCTGACTTCATTGATGGCGGTGGCCACCAGCTCCATCTGTTCGGCTTGCTGGCGGCTGTACTGGCTGGCCTCGGCGGAGATCTGGCCGAGGGAGCTGGCGGCCTGATCCAGCTCGCCGGCAGCACCGAGGGATTCGCTAATCACCTGGCGCAAGCGCTGGGTGAAGGCGTTGAAGTGGCTGGCGATGGCGCTCAACTCATCGCGGCCGGTGGTCGACAGGCTGCGCGTCAGGTCGGCGTCGCCACTGGCAATGTTGTGCATGGCGTTGACGGTTTCCGCCAGTGGCCGGGCAATGCTGCGCACGATCAGGCTGGCGAGGATGATCATCAGGGCAATGATCAGCAAGGTGCTGACCAGGGTGCGGATGGCCTGGTTGCGAAACTCGCTCTGCATGTCGTCGATATAGATACCGCTGCCCAGAACCCAGCCCCAGGGTTCGAACAGGGTGATGTAAGAGACTTTGTCGACCGGCTCCGCCGCGCCCGGCTTGGGCCAGCTGTAGCCCAGGCTGCCCGCACCCTGGGCTTTGGCGATGCGCACCATCTCATTGAACAACGGCAGGCCTTTGGCATCCTTCATGGCGCCCAGCTCTTTGCCTTCCAACTCCGGCTTGATGGCGTGCATGACCATCTTCGGCCCGAGATCGTTGATCCAGAAGTATTCATTGGCGCCGTAGCGCAGGTCACGGATCAGGCTGGCGGCTTGTTGCTGGGCCTGTTCTTGGCTCAGTTTGCCGCTCAGTTGCTGGGCGTGCTGATGCTTGAGGATGCCCAGTGCGCTTTCCACAACATGCTGGGTTTTCAGCACCTTGCCGGCATACAGGTCGTCATAACTCTGACGTAGCAGCAGCACGCTCATGGCCAGCAGCATGGCGACGGCAACCAGAACGATCAGCCATAGGCGGCGACTGATGGGCAGGTGGCGAAAGGTTGGCATGGCAAAGGCTCCAAAAAATACAGGATGCGTCGTAACTGCAGCTAAGCACCGTCGCAGAGCCTTGGCAATTAGCCATTGGGCGAAGCACGGCGGGTGTCGCGGCAGAGGGCAAAAACCCCGGCCGGATCGGCTGTCGAGTTGTTAAACTGCGCGGCTTATTACTTTTGCCTGGTTTTCCAGGCCGACAACCCTAGGCTTTGGCCCTGATTAGGATGGATATGGATTATTGGATTGCACTACAAGCGCTGATTTTAGGCATTGTCGAGGGGCTGACCGAGTTTTTGCCGATCTCCAGCACCGGCCACCAGATCATCGTCGCCGACCTGCTGGGCTTCGGCGGTGAGCGGGCCATGGCGTTCAATATCATCATCCAGTTGGGGGCGATTCTGGCGGTGGTTTGGGAGTACCGGCGCAAGATTCTCGACGTGGTGCTGGGCTTGCCCAAGCAGGCCGAGGCCCAACGCTTTACCGTCAATCTGCTGATTGCCTTCTTCCCGGCGGTGATCCTCGGTGTGGCCTTTGCCGATGTGATCCATACCTACCTGTTCAACCCGATTACCGTGGCCGTGGCGTTAGTGCTAGGCGGGCTGATCATGCTCTGGGCCGAGCGGCGGGTACACCGGGTCAGCGTGCAGAGCGTCGAGCAAATGAGCTGGAAGGATGCCCTCAAGGTTGGCTGCGCCCAGTGTCTGGCGATGATTCCGGGCACCTCACGCTCCGGCGCGACCATTATCGGCGGGCTGCTGTTTGGCTTGTCGCGCAAGGCGGCTACCGAGTTTTCCTTCTTCCTGGCCATGCCGACCATGGTCGGGGCGGCGGTGTATTCGGGCTACAAATACCGTGAGTTGTTCCAGGCGGGCGATTTGCCGGTGTTTGCCGTGGGCTTCGTCACCTCGTTTATCTTCGCCATGATCGCGGTGCGCGCCTTGCTCAAGTTTATTGCCAACCACAGCTATGTGACCTTTGCCTGGTACCGCATCCT
>DAITLT010000428.1:0-2560 GCA_036835505.1 Pseudomonas sp. | reverse complement strand
CCCTGCACCACCGCCAGGTTGGCCAGGGTCGACAGGCACATCAGGCGCAGGCCGTAATGCTCGACAGCCAGGCTGGCCAGGGCCTCACTGCTGTGCTGCTCGGCGCGTGCCACCTGGCCGCGACCACGGGCAATCACCCCGGACAAGGCCAGCCAGCGCGCCAGCAGGTCTTGCTGGGCATCTGCCGTGGGGGCCGGCAAGAAGCGCGCAAGGTGCGCGGCCAGGTCTTCGGCGGCATCCAGTTGGCAGGCCAGCACCAGCGCCCAGCTGTAAATCATGATCAGCCGCGGCGTGCTGCTCAGCAGGCTGTCGGGCAGGTCCATCTTCCAGCGCAACAACCTGCTGACGTTCTGCTCGGCCAGCAACTGCTCCTCGGAAAGACCTTGAACCAAGCTGGCCGCCACATCCGCCTGACCGGCAAACAGGGCCTGCTCGACCGCCTCATGCGCCAGCCCCTGGGCGCTGAACCAACGGCAGGCACGCAGATGCAGGCTGGCCTGCGGCACGCTCAAGGGCGGCCGCGCCCGGAGCAAATCGGAAAACAGGTGGTGATAGCGAAACCACTGCCCCTGCTCATCCAACGGCACCAGAAACACCTGATTGCTCTGCAGATGGCGCAAGATTGCCGCGCTGTCGTGGCTGTCGCGCAGGGCATCACACAGCTCGGCGCAAAAGCGCTCCATACAGGCGGTTTCATACAGGAACGCCTGCACTTCCGGGGTTTGCCGCTCGATCACCTCGTCCAGCAGATAGTCACGCACCAGCCCCTCGCCACCATGCACGGCACGCGCGCCAGGAGCGCCCTGGCCGGCGGTGTCGGCCAGCAGCCACAGGCGCAAGCCCGCTACCCAGCCCTCGCTGCGCTGCAGCAGGTCCGCCAGGTTGTCCTGGGCCACCGGCACCGGCTGGCGCGCAACCAGCTCGCGGCTTTCCTCCTCGGTCAGGCGCAGGTCCTGCTCGCTCAGCTCAAGCAACTGCTGCGACAGGCGCAGCCGCGCCAAATGCCAATCCGGGCGCTGCCGACTGGTGACCAGCAGGTGGATGCCGGCGGGCAAATGATTAAGGAAGAACTGCAAACAGCGGTCCAGCACGGCGCCCTGGGCCAGGTGATAGTCATCCAGCACCAACAACACCGGAGCCCGCGGGCTGAGCAGCTCAGCCATTTCATCGAGCACGGCGTCCAGCCACTCTTCATAGGCAAAGGGTTGATGACGCTGACGTATTTTCAGCAACGCCACGGCCTCATCGCCAAGACCGGGGAAGAACTGCCGCAGACCGTCCAGCAGCCGCTCCAGAAAGCGTCCAGGATCACTGTCCCGGCGACTCAGGCCCAGCCACAGGCTGCGCCAGTGGGCGGGCAATTGCTGGCAAAACTCGCTGGCCAGGGAGCTCTTGCCAAAGCCGGCCGGCGCACTGAGCAGCAACAAACGGCCCTGCATACCCAGTTTCAGGCGCTCACAAAGGCGCGGCCTGGGCACGTAATCCGCCGGCAGGGGCGGACGAAAAAAACGCCCGTCCGCACCATCAACGGCGGCAACTTCGGCGCTTCTTGTACGGGATAAATCCATCATCACGGGGTGTCTGGCCTGTAGGCGGCAACGCGGACATGCGACGCTGCGCAGCCTAGCCCCTTGCGCCCGGCATTTGAAGCCCCTTTAGGGTCTGTTGCCGTTTCATTCGTGGCCGCGCCGATGAAACGGCAACAGACCCTATGCCAGGACAATAAAAAACCGGCCCGCGGGCCGGTTCTCTTGTGCGTAAAGCGGAGTGCTTAGCGCACGCCTTCCTGACGCAGTGCTGCCGGAGTGTAATCCGCCTCGGAGGCGGTGTAGTTGAAGTCGTAGGCTTGTTTCTCCTCGTTCTTCATACCCAGCGCCAGGTAACGACCGGACAACAGGTCATACAGGGTTTCCACGGCATACCACGGCACTTGCTTGTCGTAGTAATACTGGGAGTGAGCCTCAGCCACACGCCACAAGGTACCGCGGCCGTCGTAGTGGTCGATTTCCACGGCTTGCCAGGTGTCTTCATCGATGTAGAAGTCACGCTTGGCGTAGATGTGGCGCTCGCCCGGCTTCAGGGTTGCCACCACATGCCAGACGCGGTGCAGCTCGTAACGGGTCAGGTCCTGGTTGATGTGACCAGCCTTGATGATCTCGTCGTATTTCAGCTTCGGCGAATCCAGGCGGTAGCTGTTGTAAGGAATGTAGATTTCCTTTTTGCCTTCCAGCTTCCACTCGTAACGATCCGGCGCACCGTTGTACATGTCGAAGTTGTCGGAGGTACGCAGGCCATCAGCGGCGGTACCTGGGCCGTCATAGGAAACCTGCGGCGCGCGGCGCACACGACGCTGACCGGCGTTGTACAGCCAGGCCAGGCGCGGTTCCTTCACCTGGTCGATGGTTTCGTGGACCAGCAACACACCACCGGCCAGACGCGACGGTGCGGTGACGCGCTGCTTAAAGTAGAACAGCACGTTGCTTGGCTTGCTCGCGTCGTAATCCTTCAGCGCGCTGCGGAAGGTGAACTCATCGACAAACGACACCATCGAGTAGGAACC
>DAITLT010000427.1:0-2572 GCA_036835505.1 Pseudomonas sp. | reverse complement strand
GTTCGACGGCCTCAACCGGCTTTTTTGAGCGGCTCCGGCCGGTGGCCTGAGCCGGGCGGGGTAGATCCGTTCAGTGACTCCCAGGCGTGGCGCTGGCCGAACCGGGAGAGTTTCTGAATCAGGCAATAAAAAACCGACCCATCGAGGTCGGTTTTTTATTGTGCGCAGTTTGGCTTTCAGCTTTTCAGGGTTTGCGCGGCCAAGCCGGGGAAGTCGGTGATCAGGCTGTCCACCCCGAAATCTGCCAGGCGACGCATCAAGGCCGGTTCATTGACCGTCCATACCGACACATGCAGGCCCTGGCGCTGGGCTTTTTGCAGGCGCTCCGGGGTACATAAGGTCCAGTTCAGGGCCAGCAGGTCGCAGCCGTAGTGTTTGGCCACTTTCAGTGGGTCGAGCCAGGCGTACTCGGCCACCAGGCCGCGGGACAGATCCGGGGTTAGGCGCTTGAGGGCGCGCAGCACGACGCGCGAGCTGGAGGTTACCGTGACCTTGTCGAGCAGGCCGTAGCGCTCGACCAGTTCGCGGATTGCCAGGGCCATGCACGCGGCCTTGACCCGCGAGGCGCTTTTCACTTCCAGCTGCCAGTGCTCGAAGTCGCAGTGCTGGAACAGCTCTTCCAGGCGCGGGATCGGGCACGGTTGCTTCCAGCCGGGGCCGCCCTGGCGTGCGTCATAGCTCATCAGTTCGGCGGCGCTGTGCTGGCTGACTTTGCCGCGCCGGCCGGTGGTGTGCTTGAGGGTCGGGTCATGGATGACCATCAATTCGCCGTCGCTGGACAGATGCAGGTCCAGTTCGCAGCGTTTGACCCCGTGCTCCAGGCAGCGCTGGAAGCTGGCGAGGGTGTTTTCCGGTGCTTCGCCTTTGGCGCCGCGGTGGCCGTAGATAACTGTCACGCTTGCTCCTTGTTGGGCTTTAAGGTTGTTCGCGCAACTGCCGGCGCTCCAGGGCCTGCTTTTGCAGAATGTGGCGGGCCAGCAACTGGCGTTGGGCATCGGTCAGGGCCTCGAACTCGCTGCCGATCTCGAACTGACCATCGCTGCGCTCCCGGCAGTTGATCACCTGGGCGCGCAACAGCAGGCCCAGGCCTTGGGGCATCAGCACCATCTTGATGGCCAGATGGGTGCCCGTGGGGATGGCCTGCAGATTGTTGAAGCTGATGCCGCCTTCGGATATCGACACTTGCCGGGGGGCGCCGATGTCGCGCAGCAGGTTTTGCGCCAGCGCCTGGCCGAGCAGGTCGATGCGCTTGTTGATCACTTTCAGGTAGTTGGCCAGGGTGCGATCGCGCTCGCTGATATGGCGCAGCAGGTGCTGGGATTCGAAGTCCAGCAGGTGCAAGTCGCTGAGTAGATTGAACAGCGGCGAAGCATCCTGCAGCACCTCATGGGCCTGGGCGTTGGGGCCGGGCAGGGGGGTGAAATCCAGTGCGATCGTGTCGTCGATACGATAGTATTCGCGGCGATCATCTACGTCTTGTGTCGACATGGCGAACCCATGGCCTGAGTGGTTGTCAGAGTGTACGGCGCGCAGCCAGGCCCCGCCAGCGGCGCGGGCTGAAAAGCGCCTGACGCGTCTAGCGCCTGCGCTTGCGGGCACGGCAAGGCCCGACCAGGACGTCTCTTCTTTCGCCAGCGAATACTTCTTCTATGTTCAGACCGCTGTCCATTTTTATCGGCGCACGCTACACGCGCGCCAAACGCCGCAACCACTTCGTATCCTTTATCTCCCTGACCTCGATGATCGGCCTGGCCCTTGGCGTGCTGGTGATGATCGTGGTGCTGTCGGTGATGAATGGTTTCGACCGCGAGATGCGCACCCGCGTGCTCGGCATGGTGCCCCACGCCACGGTGGAAAGCAGTGTGCCGATCAATGACTGGCGCAGCCTCGCAGCCAGCATGGCCAAGCATCCCCAGGTGCTGGCGGTGGCGCCTTTTGTGCAGATGCAGGGCCTGTTGAGCAGCAACGGCGAAGTGCAAAAAGTGCTGATCAATGCCATCGATCCGGCCGAGGAGGCTAAGGTCTCGATCATTGGCGACTACTTCCAAAAAGGCAGCCTGGCGGCCCTGACGCCGGGCAGCTTTGCCATCGTTATCGGCGACAGCTCCGCGGCCAAACTCGGCGTAGGGGTTGGCGACAAGGTCACCTTCGTCGCGCCGGAAGTCACGGTGACCCCAGCGGGCATGTTCCCGCGTCTGAAGCGCTTCACCGTGGTCGGCATCTTCCATGTCGGCGCCGGTGAAGTGGACAACTTCGTGGCCATGGCCAATATCCAGGACCTGGCGCGCCTGCACCGCTGGAAGCCTGATCAGGTGCAGGGCATCCGCCTGAAACTGGCCGATCTGTTCCAGGCGCCCAAGGTCTCCTGGCAGTTGGCCGGGCGCTTGAGCGATGACTTCTATGCCCGTGACTGGACCCGCAGCCACGGCAATCTGTATCAGGCAATCCGCATGGAGAAGGCGATCATCGGCCTGCTGTTGTTGCTGATCGTCGCCGTGGCCGCGTTCAACATCATCTCCACCCTGGTGATGGTGGTCACCGACAAGAAGGCCGACATCGCCATCCTGCGTAC
>DAITLT010000426.1:1798-2575 GCA_036835505.1 Pseudomonas sp. | reverse complement strand
TCTCACTACGCGATCAGTTGCTCAAAGCCGGGCTGGTCAACGAAAAGCAGGCCAAGCAGGTCAGCAAGGAAAAACAGAAGCAGCAGCGCCTGGAGCACAAGGGCCAGATCGAGAAGGACCAGTCGCAAAAGCTCGCCGCTCAGCAGGCCATGGCCGAGAAGGCCGCGCGCGATCAGGAGCTGAACCGGCAGCAGCAGGAAAAGGTCGAGCAGAAGGCCCGTGCCGCGCAGATCAAGCAACTGATCGAAGTGTCCCGGTTGCCCAAGCTGACCACCGAGGATTACTACAATTTCGTCGACGACAAGAAGGTCAAGCGCCTGTCGGTGAACAAGCTGATGCGCGACAAGCTCAGCAGCGGCTCGCTGGCCATCGTGCGCAGCGGCGGCGGTTATGAAGTGATCCCGCGCGAAGCGGCGCTGAAGATTCAGGAGCGCGACCCGCAGCGCGTGATCATGCTCAATACCCCGACCGAAGCCCCGGATGCCGACGATCCGTACGCCGCCTACCAGGTGCCGGATGATCTGATGTGGTAAGGGTCATGCTGCCGAAGGGTGCGCGGGCCGCCTAAGTCGTGCGCACCAACCGTCTTCTGCCGGCAGTGCGCACGGCACACCCGGCTTGCGCGTGCCGTCGAGTCGGTGCCCGGATGCGCTCCGGGAGCTTCCTGTGCAACCGCTATTATTGCTCCGGATTGCATCCGGGCTACGGTTTTCGGGTGTTTCGTAGGAGCGGCGGGGACGCCCGGATCCAGCGCCATGGCCGCTGTAGGGCATACCT
>DAITLT010000426.1:0-1788 GCA_036835505.1 Pseudomonas sp. | reverse complement strand
GGGTGTTTCGTAGGAGGGCGGGGCGTCCAGTTCCATGGCCGCACGCAATAGAGCATGCCTGCCAAAAGCATCGCGGGCATGGCCCGCTCCTACAGCCGCATGAAAAAGCCGGGCATCGCCCGGCTTCTCTGTTGCCAGTGTCTGGAAATCAGTCGCGGCGGCCTTCGACCGGCTTGCCGTCGACCGTGCCGTCCTTGAGCATGATCTGGTATTCCTTGCCGTCCTTCTCCACCTGATGCAGGCGAACCAGCAAGTAGCTCCAGTCCTTGGCGAACCAGAGCACGGTTTTGCGGCTGCTTTGCGTCGGGTCACGCACGCGCTCGACCTTGATCGCGTCGATCTGGCCGGCTTTGGTGCGCACGACTTCTTCGCCGAGTACGCGGAAATCGTAGGTTTCGATTTCGTCGCCGTCGATCACCTGGTAACTCATGCTTTTCTTGCCGGCGGCAACGTCGTATTGCAGCACCAGTTGATAGGTCGATTTGTCCTGCAAACCGCGATTCAGCGGAAAGCTCACCGGATCACCACGGTCGCTGCCGGTCACTTTCTTGCCGGCCCAATCGAAGTCGTGCTCGATTTTCTTGCCTTTGCCCAGGCCGCTACGTTCGAAGCGATAGGTCAGGGGCAGAAAGGTGTTGCTGTCGAGGCGGAAGGTGCTCTGTTCGCTAAGGCTGGCGACCAGCATGGAGGCTTCGAAGTTGAGCTGCCAGCGGTCGTTGTCCAGGGCCTGCAGGCTGCGTTCTGCGGTGCCGCTGACCGGCAGTTGCTTCCAGTCGGCGGTATAGCTGGCGGAGAACGGCTTCAGCTCGCTGGCCAGGGCCGGCAAGCTGAATAAGGCGAGGGCGAACAGTAAGGCGCGACGCATGGTATCTCCTAGGTGCGGATCAGGTGGCCGGTGCTCGGCAGTGGCTGGCCATCCAGCATTGCGCCTTGCGCATCCAGACGCAAGCGACCTTCGGCGAACCAGCGCACGGCCAACGGGTAGATCAGGTGTTCCTGTTCGTGCACCCGTTGCGCCAGGCTGTCCAGCGAGTCGTGCGACTGTACCGGGATCACTGCCTGTACGACCAAGGGGCCGCCGTCGAGTTCCTCGGTGACGAAGTGCACGCTGCAGCCATGCTCGCCGTCGCCCGCCTCGAGTGCCCGCTGGTGGGTATGCAGGCCCTTGTATTTGGGCAGCAACGAGGGGTGGATGTTGAGCAGGCGTCCGGCGTAGTGGCGGACGAAGTCGCTGCTGAGGATGCGCATGAAGCCGGCCAGTACCACCAGTTGCGGTTCGAAGGCGTCGATAGCCTCGATCAGCGCCGCATCGAAGGCTTCACGGCCGGCAAAGGCTTTGTGGTCGAGCACGCAGGTGTCGATGCCGGCAGCCTTGGCGCGCTCCAGGCCATAGGCATCGGCGCGGTTGGAGAGCACCGCGCGGATGCGCACCGGGTTATCGCTCGCCTGGCTGCTGTCGATCAGCGCCTGCAGGTTGCTGCCGGAGCCGGAGATCAGCACCACTACATTGCAGGCGGTCGGCATCAATGGCGCTTCAGGTTGTTCAGGATGACGCGCTCGGCGCCTGCGGCGGCGGTGGCGATCTGGCCGATCAGCCACGGCTGCTCGCCGGCATCACGCAGGGTCTTGAGGGTGAGTTCGACCTGATCCTGGGCCACGCAGATGACCATGCCGACGCCGCAGTTGAGCACGCGGTGCATCTCGGTTTCGTCGACGTTGCCTTGTTCTTGCAACCAGTCGAATACCGCCGGGCGCGTCCAGCTGGCCACGTCGACCACGGCCTGGGCG
>DAITLT010000425.1:0-2576 GCA_036835505.1 Pseudomonas sp. | reverse complement strand
GGGGACCATTTCTCGCAGCAACGCGGCTCGCGATGAAACGGGAACAGACCCTAGGCCGCCACAGACCTAGCCCGGATAAAATCCGGGGCGAACCTGCAGGGCGAGTAACCTCCCGGATTGCATCCAGGCGACAAAAAGGCCGTTCACTCTTAAGTGAACGGCCTTTTTGTCGGGCGCTTGTTTGGCTCGCCGCCAGACTCAGGCGTTGCCGGCCGTCTGCATGCGCGCCAGCTCTTGGGCATACAAGGCGTCGAAGTTCACTGGCGCCAGCATCAGGGCCGGGAACGAGCCGCGGGTCACCAGGTTGTCCAGGGCTTCACGGGCATACGGGAAGAGGATGTTCGGGCAGAACGCGCCGAGGGTGTGGCTCATGGCGGCGGCGTCCAAACCGGAGATCAGGAAGATCCCGGCCTGCTGCACTTCGGCGATAAACGCGGTTTCACCGGCGGTTTTTACGGTCACCGAGACGGTCAGTGCCACTTCGTAAAAATCGCCTTCCAGCGGCTTCTGCCGGGTGTTCAGGTCCAGCTCGACGCTCGGCGCCCACTCCTGACGAAAAATCTCCGGGCTCTTGGGCGCTTCGAACGACAGGTCGCGAACATAAATGCGTTGCAGGGAAAATTGCGGGCCTTGTGCTTCTTCGGCGGCGCCGCTGGTTACTTGGTCAGTCATGACAGAGCCTTATGGTTGATACGCAGGTTGATTAGGGGTGTAGGGCATCAGCCCTTGAGCAGCGCGTCGAGCTTGCCGGCGCGCTCCAGGGCATGCAGGTCATCGCAGCCGCCCACATGGGTGCTGCCGATCCAGATTTGCGGCACCGAAGTCTGCCCGGCCTTGCGCGCCATCTCGGCCCGCAGAGCCGGCTGGCCATCGACCTTGATCTCGTGGAAGGTCACGCCCTTGCTGCTCAGCAATTGCTTGGCACGCCGGCAGTAAGGGCAAAGATCGCTGGCATAGATGACGACGTCGGCCATCTCACTTCACCAGTGGCAGGTTTTCGCCACGCCAGCTGGAGATCCCGCCCGCCAGCTTGGCGGCGCTGAAGCCGGCCTGCTGCAGCTCGCGGCAAACGCTGCCGGCGTGCTGGCCGAGGGCATCGACAACGATGATGGTCTTGGCCTTGTGCTTGTCCAGCTCGACCATCCGCTCGGCGAGCTTCTCGTAGGGGATGTTCAGCGCGTCGACGATATGCCCGGCGGTGAAGTCTTTGTGCGCACGCACGTCAACGATCACGCCCTGCTCGGCATTCACCAGCGCGGTCAGCTCGCGGCAACTGAGGCTCTTGCCGCCACGCTGCAGCTCGGAAAAGATCAGCAGGGCCAGGGCGACCGCGAAGGCCGCAGTCAATAGATAGTGGGTGGTGGCAAACTCAAGCAGATGGGCAAGCATCAAGAAATTCCAGAACGCTAAAATGGCGGCCAGTATACACAGCCCCCAAGGTCGGCCAAACCCCGCCGGACGGTGACTTGCACGACGTCAGGGATTAAAATCCCCGGCCACTTTTACCCACTCACTACATGGGTCGTACTTATGCCTGCCACGCCAAAACCCCTGGTGCTGATCATCCTGGATGGCTTCGGTCACAGCGACAATCCCGAGTACAACGCCATTTATGCGGCCAACACCCCGGTTTACGACCACCTGCTGGCCACCCAGCCGCACAGCCTGATCTCCGGCTCCGGCATGGACGTGGGCCTGCCGGACGGGCAGATGGGCAACTCCGAAGTCGGCCATATGAACCTCGGTGCCGGCCGCGTGGTGTATCAGGACTTCACCCGAGTGACCAAGGCGATCCGTGACGGCGAGTTCTTCAGCAATGCCGCCATCACCGCCGCCGTGGATCAGGCCGTCGGCGCCGGCAAGGCCGTGCATATCCTCGGCCTGCTCTCGGATGGCGGCGTCCACAGCCACCAGGACCATCTGGCGGCCATGGCCGAGCTGGCCGCCCAGCGCGGCGCCGAGAACATCTACCTGCATGCCTTCCTCGACGGCCGCGATACTCCACCGAGAAGCGCCCAAGGCTCGATCGAGCTGCTCGACGCCAGCTTCGCCAAGCTGGGCAAGGGCCGCATCGCCAGCCTCAGCGGGCGCTACTTCGCCATGGACCGCGACAATCGCTGGGAGCGTGTCGAGCAGGCCTACAACCTGATCGTCGAAGGCCAGGGGCAGTTCAATGCCGCCACGGCGCTGGAGGGCCTGCAAGCGGCCTATGCCCGCGAAGAAAGCGACGAGTTCGTCAAGGCCACCACCATCGGCAACCCGGTCAAGGTCGAAGATGGCGATGCCGTGATCTTCATGAACTTTCGCGCCGACCGTGCCCGCGAACTCAGCCGCGCCTTTGTCGAGGCCGATTTTGCCGAGTTCCCGCGCTCGCGCCAGCCGCAACTGGCCGGCTTCGTCACGCTTACCCAGTACGCGGCGAGCATCAAGACCCCCAGCGCCTTCAAACCTGAGCCGCTGACCAACGTGCTCGGCGAATACCTGGCCAAGCAGGGCAAGACCCAGCTGCGCATCGCCGAAACCGAGAAATACGCCCACGTCACCTTCTTCTTCTCCGGCGGCCGCGAAGAGCCGTT
>DAITLT010000424.1:0-2577 GCA_036835505.1 Pseudomonas sp. | reverse complement strand
ATTGCGCACACGGGCTTGGCGGCTCGCTGAGCAACCAATGAGGCCACTCCTCGCGACTAAGCTGCATGGCCAGGCCCATGCGCCGCGCCTCCAGGCGCAGCTCCATCTGCCGGGTTTGCCGGCGCGACGGCCGTAGCCACGCCAACGGGCTGAGGGCGGCGCCCACCAGCAATGCCACTATCCAAAACGTCATTGTCTTATCTCAAACTTGCCGCTGCACAAAACAGCCATACTGACAGGCACTCCCCGAGCCACGAGGAACCCACCATGCCCTACACCCATATCCTGGTCGCCATCGATCTGACCGAAGAGTGCCATGAGGTGATCCAGCGCGCCCAGGCCCTGGCCAACAGCAACAACGCCAAGCTAACCCTGGTCAACGTGGTGGAACCCATGGCCATGGCCTTTGGCGGCGATGTGCCGATGGATCTGTCGCTGCTGCAACAGCAGCAGTTCGAGCAGGCCCGCGAGCGCCTGGACACCTTCGCCAAGGGCTATCCGCAACTGACCGCCGAGCAGCGCCACCTGGCCTACGGCCAACCGCGCCAGGAAATCCATCGCCTGGCCGCAGAGCAGCAGTGCGACCTGATTGTGGTCGGCAGCCATGGACGCCACGGCCTGGCCCTGCTGCTCGGTTCGACCGCCAATGACGTGCTCCACGGCGCGCCTTGCGACGTGCTTGCGGTACGCCTGAAACACCCGGCCTAAAGCCAACTGCGCCTGGATCAATGCCGGTACACGCGGGGCTCAGCCCAGGGCATCGCCAGAGCTCATCACCAGCGGGCGAATCTTCTGCAACTGGGTTTGCAGCGAGTAGGTCATGCTCGATGACATGGAGAAGAAGGTCAGGAAGGCCTTGAGATTGGAATCACCCTCACAGGTGTCATGAATCCGCTGCCAGAACGCCTGGTTGACCAGTTGCAACTGCTGGAACTGGGTCACCAGCCCCTTTAACTCCCAATCGGCCGGACGCCCTTCACGGAAGTTGAAGTATTGCTGGGTCAGGTACAGCGACACCGCGCGCAGGGCGAACTCATGGCTGCTGGCAAATGGCAGATGGTTATGCGCCATCGGCTTTAGCCGCCCCAACATCGGGCAGGCGCTGGTGGCCATGATCACCCCGAGCAGCGAGCGCAGGCCCTCTTCCAGGCCTACCTGCTTGCTGTACTCGCGCTCCGGCGTTTGCACCCACACCACAACCTTCTTGAACGCCGGCAGGCCGTGGAAATCCTCGATCACCCGATGCAAATCCACCGCGGCTGGGCAATGACTGAAATGGTCTTTGCTCAGAGGGCAGTTGCTGCACTGCTGATACTCCAGACGCGTCCACTTCGGCGCCAGGCTGGCCGCCTGGGCGTCGTACTCGCGATCCAGCTCGATCCGGTAACTGAACTCGTGGGCATCATCCAGGGTGATGCGGTAATCAATGGCCATGCAGCTCTCCAGCAGACAGTCAGGCGTCCAATTCGGCCCAGCGCTCCAACAGGGCATCCAGCTCCAGTTGCAGCGTCTCCAGGCGTGCCAGCGCGGCAGCGGTGTGCTCTGGGCTGTTTTGATAGAAGCCCGGCGCGGCAATTTCTTCGTGCAACGTAGCCAACTGGGTTTCCAGGCTGTCGATCTGTGCCGGAATCGCCTCCAGCTCGCGCTGCAGCTTGTAGCTCAGTTTCTTCTTGGCCTGCGGCACTTCGGCCACCACGGCTTCCAGCACTGGCGCGGCAACCACCGCGGTCTCCAGAGCGGCCTTGCCCGACTTGCTCTCGCTGACCCCGAGCAGGCGCGGCGAGCCGCCCTGGCGCAGCCAGTCCTGATAGCCGCCGACAAATTCACGCACCCGGCCTTCACCCTCGAACACCAGGGTGCTGGTCACCACGTTATCGAGGAATGCCCGGTCGTGGCTGACCATCAGTACGGTGCCCTGGAAGGTCAGCAAGACCTCTTCCAGCAGCTCCAGGGTTTCCACATCCAGGTCGTTGGTGGGCTCATCCAGCACCAGCAGGTTGGCCGGCTTGCTGAACAGCTTAGCCAGTAACAGCCGCGCCCGCTCACCACCGGACAGCGCCTTGACCGGCGTGCGGGCACGCTGCGGGCTGAACAGGAAGTCCCCGAGATAGCTGAGAATATGCCGGCTCTGGCCGTCGATGACGATAAAGTCGCGGCCTTCGGCAATGTTGTCGATTACGGTCTTTTCCAGGTCCAGTTGGTTGCGCAACTGGTCGAAATAGGCCACTTCCAGACGGGTACCGATCTCGATGCTGCCACTGCTGGGCTGCAAATCGCCGAGCAGCAACTTAAGCAGGGTGGTCTTGCCGGTGCCATTGGCGCCCAGCAGGCCGATCCGATCGGAGCGCTGCAGGACCATGGAGAAGTCTTTGACCAGGGTCGGCCCGCCGGGATGGGCGAAACTGACGTTCTCCACCACCATCACCTGCTTGCCGGATTTCTCGGCCGTATCCAGCTGGATATTGGCCTTGCCGGTGCGTTCGCGGCGCTCGCTGCGCTCTTTGCGCAACTCCTTGAGGGCCCGCACGCGGCCTTCGTTACGGGTGCGACGGGCCTTGATGCCCTGGCGAATCCACA
>DAITLT010000423.1:0-2578 GCA_036835505.1 Pseudomonas sp. | reverse complement strand
AAAGTCGATCTGAACCTGTTCATCGTCTTCGATGCGATCTACACCGAGGCCAATCTGACCCGCGCCGGGCAGATCGTCGGCATCACCCAGCCGGCGGTGTCCAACGCCCTATCGCGCCTGCGCGAGACCTTCAACGATCCGCTGTTCGTGCGCACCGCCCAGGGCATGGTGCCCACACCGATGGCGCAGAACATCATCGGCCCGGTGCGCAACGCCTTGCAGTTGCTGCGCGTATCGGTGCAGGAAAGCCGCATTTTCAACCCGCTGCAGGCCAACAAGACCTTCCGCATCAGCATGACCGACCTGATCGAGGCGGTGATCCTGCCGCCGCTGTTCCAGCGCCTGCGGCGTCAGGCACCGGCGGTGCAAATCGAGAGCTTTTTGGCCAAACGTCGGGAAACCACCAAGGAACTGGCGGCCGGGCGCATCGATTTTGCCGTCGATGCACCGCTCAACACCGACCCCCAGGTGCGCCACGTTAAATTGCTTGAAGACCGCTACGTCTGCGCCATGCGCAAGGGCCATCCACTGGCTAAGGACAAGATCAGCCTCGACGACTACCTGTCCCTGACCCATATCCACATTTCCAGCCGCCGCAGCGGTCTCGGCCTGGTGGACCTGGCCCTGGGCAAGATGGGCATCCAGCGCAAGATCGCCCTGCGCTCCCAGCACTACCTAATGGCCTCCCAGGTGATGCAACAGACCGACATGGCCATGACCGTGCCGGAAAGCTTCGCCCATCGCCACGACTTGCATGCTGTCGACCTGCCGGTTAATGACGTGCCCGCCCAGGAAACCCACCTGTACTGGCACGAAAGCACCGACCAGGACCCGGCCAACCGTTGGATGCGCGAACAGCTGATTGAGCTGTGCCAGCAGGTTTGCGCCCAGGAAAAGCAGCGGTAACCGGACCGCCTCGTAACAGCCGCAACTGCTGCACCGGGCGCCACCCAGGTTGACGTTAACGTCAACCTGCTTTACGTTAACGTAAAGGCCAGCGTTCGAGTCCGCCCATGAGCAGCAGCACCTACAGCATTTCCGATCTGGCCCGCGAGCTGGATATCACCCCACGCGCCATCCGCTTTTACGAAGAACAAGGCATGCTCAGCCCCGAACGGCGCGGGTTGGAGCGTATCTATTCGGCCCGCGACAAGGTCTCGCTGAAGCTGATTCTGCGTGGTAAACGCATCGGCTTTTCCCTGGCCGAGTGCAAGGAGCTGATCGAGCTGTATGACCCCGCCAGCGGCAACCGCAAGCAGCTGGAGACCTTTATGGGCAAGATCGCCGAGCGCCGCCTGCAGCTCGAACAGCAGTTGCTGGACATCCAGCAGATGCAGTTGGAGCTCGATACCGCCGAAGAGCGCTGCCAGCTCGCCATAAGTGAAACCCTTAAAAACCAATAAGTTGCCATCTAAACCTACAATAATTATCACAGGTGAAACCATGAGCTACCCATCCCTGAACTTCGGCCTCGGCGAAACCATCGACATGCTCCGCGACGCGGTGCGCCAGTTTGCCCAGGGCGAATTGGCCCCGCGCGCGGCGCAGATCGACCGCGACAACGAGTTCCCCATGGACATGTGGCGCAAGTTCGGGGACATGGGCCTGCTCGGCATGACCGTCGCCGAAGAGTACGGCGGCACTAATATGGGCTACCTGGCCCACGTGGTGGCCATGGAAGAAATCAGCCGCGCCTCGGCGTCGGTCGGCCTGTCCTACGGCGCCCACTCCAACCTGTGCGTTAACCAGATCCACAAGAACGGCACCCACGCACAGAAGGCCAAGTACCTGCCCAAGCTGTGTTCCGGCGAGCACATCGGCGCCCTGGCCATGAGCGAACCGAATGCCGGCTCCGACGTGGTGTCGATGAAGCTGCGCGCCGACAAACGCGGTGACCACTACGTGCTCAACGGCAACAAGATGTGGATCACCAACGGCCCGGATGCCCACACCTATGTGATCTACGCCAAGACCGACGTCGCCGCCGGCTCCAAGGGTATGACCGCGTTTATCGTCGAACGCAACTTCAAGGGTTTCTCCCGTCACCAGAAGCTGGACAAGCTGGGCATGCGCGGCTCCAACACCTGCGAGCTGGTGTTCCAGGACGTTGAGGTGCCGGCAGAAAACATCCTCGGCGCCGAAGGCCGCGGCGTGGCCGTGCTGATGAGCGGCCTGGACTTTGAGCGCACCGTGCTCTCCGGCGGCCCGACCGGGATCATGCAGGCCTGCATGGATGTGGTGGTGCCGTACGTACACGAGCGCCGCCAGTTCGGTCAGTCGATCGGCAAATTCCAGCTGATCCAGGGCAAGTTGGCTGACATGTACGCCGGCATGAACGCCTCCAAGTCCTACCTGTACAACGTAGCCAAGGCCTGCGACCGCGGCGAAGAATCTCGCAAAGACGCCGCCGCGGTGATCCTCTACACCGCCGAAATGGCCACCAAGATGGCCCTGGACACCATCCAGATCCTCGGCGGCAACGGCTACACCAACGAGTACCCGGCCGGCCGCCTGCTGCGCGACGCCAAGCTCTACGAGATCGGCGCCGGCACCAGCGAAATCCGCCGCATGCTGATCG
>DAITLT010000422.1:0-2579 GCA_036835505.1 Pseudomonas sp. | reverse complement strand
GCCTGCATCTGCAGGGCCAGATCGCGGGCCTCCTCCATGCCGCCGACCAGGATCAGCTCGGCGCCGTAGGCGCTCATCGCCGCCTTGCGCTCGGCGGTGGAGTTGTCCGGCATGATCAGAATCATCCGGTAACCCTTGATCGCCGCGACCATGGCCAGGGCGATCCCGGTATTGCCCGAGGTGGCCTCGATCAGGGTGTCACCCGGCTTGATCGCACCGCTCAGCTCGGCGCGCGTGATCATCGACAGGGCCGGGCGATCCTTCACCGAGCCGGCCGGGTTGTTGCCTTCCAGCTTGACCAGCAGGGTGTTGGAGGTGTTGCCGGGCAGGCGCTGCAGGCGCACCAGCGGGGTCTGGCCGATGCACTCGGCAATGGTGGGAAACTGCAGGCTCATGGCTGTGGACGATCCGCACGCGAACAAGGGGGGCCTATGATACCGGCAAACCGCCGACGACCCTATCGTCACCGCCAACCAGACTATTGCAGCGCGTGATTAGTCGAGGCGAAAACCAACCGTTACACTGACCGCCGACACCACTTGGTTTTCGCGCGCACAAGGAGCAAGACCGTGTTCAAGGATCTCGGCATCAAGAGTCGCGTACTCATGCTCGCGCTGCTGCCCAGCAGTCTGCTGGCCCTGGCCCTGGGCGGCTACTTCACCTGGATGCAGTTGGCCGAGCTGCAGGCGCAACTGTTGCAGCGCGGGCAGATGATGGCCGAGCAACTGGCCGCCATTGCCGCCCCCGCCCTGACCCGCAATGACAGCGCCCTGCTGGAGCAGATTGCCGACGAGAGCCTGGAGCACGCCGATACGCGCGCGGTACGCCTGTTCGATGGCCAGCACCAGTTGCTCGCCCACGCCGGCCCACGCATGCTCAACCAGGCGGCGGGCACCCCACCCCGCCACCTGCAGGTGCTCAGCAACGACAGCGCCACACGCTTTCAACTGGCCGTAACCCGCCGCCACCTGACCCACAGCGCCGAGCCAGACCCGGCCAACCCCAGCCCGCCACTTGGCTGGGTGGAGCTGGAGCTGTCCCACGACAGCACCTTGCTGCGCGGTTACCGCAGCCTGCTGTTCAGCCTGCTGCTGGTGTTCGCCGGCCTGCTGGTCAGCGCCCTGATGGCGGCGCGCATGAGTCGTGGCATCAACGACCCGCTGCGGCAGATCAAGCAGGGGGTTGCCCAGCTCAAGGACGGCCACCTGCAAACCCGCCTGCCACCCCTGGGCAGCCATGAGCTGGACGAGCTGGCCTCGGGCATCAACCGCATGGCCGAGGCCCTGCAAAATGCCCAGGAAGAACTGCAGCACAGCGTCGATCAGGCCACCGAGGATGTGCGCCAGAACCTGGAGACCATCGAGATCCAGAACATCGAGCTGGACATGGCGCGCAAAGAGGCCCTGGAGGCCAGCCGAATCAAGTCGGAATTTCTCGCCAACATGAGCCATGAAATCCGCACCCCGCTGAACGGCATCATCGGCTTCACCAACCTGCTGCAAAAGGCCGACCTCAGCCCACGCCAGCAAGACTATCTGGACACCATCAGCCAGTCGGCCGACAGCCTGTTGGGGATCATCAACGAGATCCTCGACTTCTCGAAAATCGAAGCCGGCAAGCTGGTTCTGGAAAACATCCCCTTCAACCTGCGCGACCTGTTGCAGGACACCCTCACCCTGCTCGCGCCGGCAGCCCACGCCAAGGACCTGGAGCTACTCAGCCTGATCTACCGCGACACGCCCCTGGCGCTGGTCGGCGACCCGATGCGCATCAAGCAGGTGCTGACCAACCTGGCCAGCAACGCCATCAAGTTCACCCAGCAAGGCACCATCATCACCCGCGTCATGCTCGAGGACGAGAGCGAGGACCGCGTGCAACTGCGCATCAGCGTGCAGGACAGCGGTGTCGGCCTGTCCGAGGAAGACTTGCGCGCCCTGTTCAAGGCCTTCAGCCAGGCCGACAACTCGCTGTCGCGCCAGGCCGGCGGCACGGGGCTCGGCCTGGTGATTTCCAAGCGCCTGATCGAGCAGATGGGCGGCGAAATCGGCGTGGCCAGCACCCCCGGCGAAGGCTCGGAATTCTGGATCAGCCTGAACCTGCCCAAGGCCCACAGCGATGAGCGCGACGCCCCACGGCCGCCCTTGCTCGGCCAGCCGGTGGCCATCCTGGAAAGCCATGAACTGGCGCGCCAGGCCCTGCAACACCAACTGGAAGATTGCGGCCTCAAGGTCGAGGCCTTCAGCAACCTCGACAGCCTGCTCGCAGCTGTCGCCCAGCGTCAGCACAGCAGCGCGCCGATCGAGCTAGCCGTGCTCGGCATTACCGCCCGCGAACTGCCACCGGAACGCCTGATTGCAAAACTCTGGGATCTCGACCGGCTGGCCTGCAAAAGCCTGGTGCTGTGCCCCACCACCGAGCAGGCGCTGTTCCACGACAGCTTGCCGGAAACCCACAGCCGCGTGCAGGCCAAGCCCGCTTGCACGCGCAAACTGCAGCGCACCCTCAGCGAACTCTGCGGGCCGCGCACCCAGCGTCATAACAGCCGCGCGCCACACGCCAGCCGCGCCCCCTATCTGCTC
>DAITLT010000421.1:0-2586 GCA_036835505.1 Pseudomonas sp. | reverse complement strand
CCGTCCGCCATCTCCACGCCCACTTTTCCATCCAGCATCGGACGCACACTTGCGACTTTATTCATGTTCTTACCCCTTCAATCAAGTGGCTTAATACGTTGGGGTGGTAAACCCTGTACTGCAAGATTCCAATCTGCGATCAAGTCCTCTCGGTGAATTTCTAACCAAGCCTGAACCAGCTTCATCTTGGACTTTGGCAACTCGCCTTCCAACAATTCGCCATCCTCTATTGCAAAAACTGCCGAAAACTCAGCGTATTCGGCGTGGAAATGAGGTAGATGATGTCTGCGATTATCATAAGCATACATATAGATAATGATGCCATAGAACATTGATAGAACAGGCATAGCAATCTTCGCACACGTATTCGATGCCCGTGATTCTAGCATAGCCAAGCGGCGCAGGTCATCAAACCCTGGCTTTACACCGATTATGTAAAAGAAAAACCCCTGTCACTGCCGGATGTAAATTGATACAGAGCGCCGATTGAAAACTGATACACCGATTTGAGAAGATGGCCGGATTTTGGAATCGGCCATGATCACAGACGAGGTGTATGTGGAAATTGAATTATTGAGGAAGCACGGCATGAGCTTGCGCAAGATTGCCGAAGAGGTGGGGTGCGCGGTAAACACGGTACGAAGCCACTTGGAAGCAGATACGCTGCCCAAGTACAAGCGCAACAAATTGCGCGTGACCAAGCTGTCACTGTTTCATGAATACCTGCGGGAACGCCAGGCAGCCGCCCATCCGGCGTGGATACCGGCGACGGTGTTATTGCGCGAGATTGTGGCGCTGGGCTATCCCGGAAGCCACAGCCAGCTTCGCGCCTATATGCACGGTCTCAAACCAGTTTTGCCGGTGGATCCGGTGGTACGGTTCGAGACGGCACCGGGCGAGCAGATGCAAGTCGACTGGGTCGAGTTTCGTAAAGGCAAAAACCCGCTTTACGCCTTCTGCGCGACGCTGGGCTTCAGCCGGGTGAGCTTTGTCGAGTTTGTCGCCGACATGAAAGTGGAGACGCTGATCGCGTGCCACCAGCACGCCTTCGACGCGTTTGGCGGCGTTACCAAGCGCGTGCTGTACGACAACATGAAGACGGTGGTGATCGAGCGCGATGCCGCAGGCGAAGGTGAGCATCGCTTCCACGCCGGATTTCTCGATTACGCCCGCCACTGTGGCTTCGTGATCAAGCTGTGTCGTCCGTATCGGGCCAAGACCAAGGGCAAGGTCGAGCGCTTCAACGGCTATTTGCGGCGCTCGTTTTACGTGCCGCTGGTGGCGCAGCTCAAACAGGCCGGGCTGATCCTGGACGTGGTCACTGCCAATATTGAAGTACGTCGCTGGCTAAAAGACATCGCCAATGAACGCGTCCATGGTACGACGCAAATGCGCCCCGCCCAACGCTTACCAGAAGAATGTCTGCAACCGATACCCAGTCCCTGGCGTGGCGACATCCGTGCGGCGCGTCCCCAGCGAGAGGTGACTGCCAAGCCTTTGGCGCGGCCAGTGGTGGTCATCGAGCGGATTGCACAGGAGTTGCCTGCGCAACACCCCCTGGCGGTGTACGAGCGGCTTCTTGATCAAATCCGCGATGAGCAGGGAGTAACGGTATGAACCTCCAACACGAAAGAATGCTGACGCTATGCGAGATGCTTAACCTCCCGTTCGTGGCACAGGCGTACCCGGTTGCCGCACAGGATGCCGCGCAGCAGGAAACAGCCTATAGCGACTTCCTGGAAGGGCTCCTCCGGGCCGAGGCGGCGGGGCGCAACGTGAGAAAACAGACCATGCTCACACGCCTGGCAGGCTTCCCGGCGATCAAGACGCTGGACGACTTCGACTATGAGTTTGCCCAAGGCGTGAAGCGGAGCCAGATCGAGGAGTTGGCCGGACTGGGCTTTGTGGAGCGTAATGAGAATGTGGTGCTCGTCGGCCCCTCGGGCGTGGGCAAGACGCACTTGGCGATTGCCTTGGGTTACCGGGCGGCGCAGGCCGGCATCAAGACGCGCTTTACCACTGCCGCTGATCTGTTGCTGACACTGACCGCCGCGCATACGCAGAATCAGCTGAAGAGCGTCATGCATCGGGCCATCAACAGTTATCGCCTGCTCATCATCGACGAAATCGGGTATCTGCCGATGAACCGCGAGCAGGCAAACCTGTTCTTCCAGGTGATCGCGGCTCGCTACGAAAAAGGCAGCTTGATCGTCACCAGCAACTTGCCGTTCGGCCAATGGGATGCGACTTTCGCTCAGGATGCCACGCTGACTGCTGCGCTGCTCGATCGCCTGCTGCACCACGCACGCATCGTGCCGATCGCCGGCGAGAGCTACCGCCTCAAAAATCAGCGGGCGGCTGGAATGGTAAAGGGTAAGCGGGAAGCTGCCACGGCCGCGTAAGCGGGCAACAGAGGTAATGGGGGTGTATCAAAATTAAATCGGCGTTTGTTGCAAAAGTGTATCAATTTTAAATCGGCGTTGACATTTGCCAAAAGTGTGCGACAGTTCATTATTGATCTTTTCGTAATTCATGACAGTAAAAACCTCCCCCACCCTAACCCTCCCCCGCAAGCGGAGGAGGGGA
>DAITLT010000420.1:0-2587 GCA_036835505.1 Pseudomonas sp. | reverse complement strand
TAACCACGGCCTTTAACCGGCGCGCTTGGGGAGATTTTTTCCACCATGCCGATATAACCGCACAGCAGGCTGGCGGCGATGGCCAGGTAGGGGTTGGCATCGGCGCCCGGCAGACGGTTTTCCACCCGCCTGCTTTGTGGGCCGGCATCCGGTACGCGCAGGCCGACGGTGCGGTTTTCTTCGCCCCACTCGACGTTTACCGGCGCCGAGGTGTCGGGCAGGAAGCGGCGGAACGAATTGACGTTCGGTGCGAACAGCGGCAACAGCTCGGGGATGTACTTCTGCAGGCCGCCGATATGGTGCAGGAACAAATCGTTCATGCTGCCGTCGGCATTGGAGAAGATGTTTTGGCCGGTCTTGATGTCGATGATGCTCTGGTGCAGGTGCATGGCACTGCCCGGCTGGCCGGTCATCGGCTTGGCCATAAAGGTGGCGCCGACGTTATGTTTGAGCGCCGCCTCACGCATGGTGCGTTTGAAGATCAGCACCTGGTCGGCCAGCGACAGGGCATCGCCGTGACGGAAGTTGATTTCCATCTGCGCGGTGCCGTCCTCGTGGATCAGCGTATCGAGATCCAGCTCCTGCAGCTCGCACCAGTCGTAGACGTCTTCGAACAGCGGATCGAACTCGTTGGCGGCCTCGATGGAGAACGACTGCTTGCCGGTTTCCGCGCGGCCGGAGCGGCCAATCGGCGCCTCCAGGGGGAAGTCCGGGTCTTCGCAGCGTTTGGTCAGGTAGAACTCCATTTCCGGGGCGACGATCGGCTGCCAGCCCTTGTCGGCATACAGCTTCAAGACCTTCTTGAGGATGTTGCGCGGCGACAGTTCGATCGGCTTGCCTTGCTTGTCGTAGGTATCGTGAATCACCTGGGCAGTGGGCTCGATGGCCCAAGGTACGAGGAACACGGCATTTTCGTCCGGACGGCAGACCATATCGATGTCGGCAGGGTCCAGCAGGTCGTAATAAATGTCGTCTTCCACGTAGTCGCCGGTGACGGTTTGCAGCAGCACACTCTCGGGAAGGCGCATGCCCTTCTCGGCAATGAACTTGTTAGTCGGCGAAATCTTGCCGCGGGCGATGCCGGTCAAGTCGCTGATCATGCATTCAACTTCGGTGATCTTGTGTTCTTTGAGCCAGCTGGTGAGCTGGTCGATCTTGGTAGTCATACAGACCTCAGGGGTGGGGTTCAGAGCCTAGTCTCGATAGCTAAGCTCAACGTTGACTCGTCTGCCTGGGGCAGGTTCCCGTGCCAGGCCAACAGCAGACAAGGTGCAGCAAAACAATTTTTGCGCCCACAGAAAACCATAACCCGCGCCACCCAAGGGTGCGCCAGTGGTATTTGCAGCTTTAATAAGGAGTAAGGTGAGCAGCCGTTGCGGATGGCGGCGAATACGCCCCAGGGTACGGCTCAGAAGCGCCAGGCCAGCGGCCAGTGGCGCGGCGCACACGCGCCAGGGGCCGGCGGCGCGGGAGCTATTTAGACCGCTGCGCGTGTTGCAGACGGTCACGCCAATCAACGGCAGGCGAGACATGGAGCACCCGTTTTATTGAAGTTATGGGTTGCAGCCGAGATTAGCCTTGTTCGATTTTTTACACAATAGGCCTGTAAAAAATCGAACACACCCACAGCAACGGTCGCCCACAGCACGCCACGCGCGCCCCGTGAGCGCCCTGAAAAGCCCCAAAATTGGCCAGCGAGCCCCTCTTTAGGGCACAATGGCGGCGCGCTTGACAGAGGTAGGGGTTTAAGATTGACTCGACCTGCGCCATGCGCATGATTGATATTTTTAACAAGAAAGGTGTTGCATCATGTCGGTTCCCCCGCATGCCGTTCAGCTCAATGAAGCGAACGATTTTTTAAAGAAACATCCCGAGGTTCAATTCGTCGACCTCCTGATTGCCGATATGAACGGCGTAGTCCGTGGCAAGCGCATCGACCGCGCCAGCCTGCACAAGGTTTACCAGCGTGGCATCAACCTGCCCGCCTCCCTGTTTGCCCTCGACATTAATGGCTCCACGGTGGAAAGCTCTGGCCTGGGCCTGGACATCGGCGACTCCGACCGCGTTTGCTACCCGATCCCCAATACCCTGTGCAACGAGCCCTGGCAAAAGCGCCCGACCGCTCAGTTGCTGATGACCATGCATGAAATGGAAGGCGAAGCCTTCTTTGCCGACCCGCGCGCCGTGCTCCAGCAGGTGGTAAAGAAGTTCGATGCCATGGGCCTGACCATCTGCGCCGCGTTCGAGCTGGAGTTCTACCTGATCGACCAGGCCAACGTGAACGGCCGCCCGCAACCGCCGATGTCACCGCTGTCGGGCAAGCGCCCACAGTCCACCCAGGTGTACATGATCGACGACCTGGATGAGTACGCCGATTGCCTGCAAGACATCCTCGAGGGCGCACAAGAGCAAGGCATTCCGGCCGATGCGGTGGTCAAGGAAAGCGCCCCGGCGCAGTTCGAGATCAACCTGCACCACGTCGCCGACCCGCTCAAGGCGTGCGACTACGCCCTGCTGCTCAAGCGCCTGGTAAAGAACATCGCCTACGACCATGAAATGGACACCACTTTCATGGCCAAGCCCTACC
>DAITLT010000419.1:0-2620 GCA_036835505.1 Pseudomonas sp. | reverse complement strand
CAACGACCCCCACCATGTCAAGGTGGTGCTCTAACCAGCTGAGCTACGCGCCTAATCTTTCTAATCAGTTACTTAGGAACCTCTTCGAGCGCGGATAATACCATGCGCGCTCGATGTGTCGAAAGCTCGCGCAGCGGCTTGTTTGCCTCCTCACGCGTGATGAGGCGGATGCGCCGCAGCCAGCAGTGCGGGAGCAGCAGATTCAGCCAAGCACTTCGAGAACCTCTGCGATGACCTGAACGCTTCCTTCATCCTCGCAGGTCAGTTCGATCGGCTGGAAATCGCGATTCATCGGTTTCAAGGTGACCTTTACGTGGCGCCACGTTCCATCGTCGGATACCGCCTTTTCGCTCTCATAACGCTTGACGGTGTAGCGCTCACCGGTCTCGGGATCGAGTGAGTCTCGCAGCTGCACGAGGACAGTTCGGCCCTGACGCGTTCCTTCGACCGGAGCGGCAAAGAGACAGTAAGAGCCATCGGCGATCGTCGGCTCCATAGACTTTCCGACCACCTGGGAGACAAACATGCCCGGGCGCAACCGCCTTCCAGTGTCGATTTCGATCCAATCACTGCCCCACTTCGCTGCTTGCTCATCGTAATGCTGAGGGTCATGCGCCCGTATCGACCAGAATCATGCACGGGTCCCGGACTTGGCCGAGAAATCGAGCCGATTCTTGTACGCGGCGGAAAGCTGCTCATTGGTGTCGATACAGCCGACGAACCCCACCGCCTCCAGCGCCTGAAAGAAGGCCGAATCACCCGTGTCCGGCGCGGCGGTCATGACCGCGGGCGCGGCTGGCAGGCCATGTCGCTGCTTGACGAATCGCACGAAATCCAGCACCTCGGCCCGCAGGTTGGGTGGCAGCGCAGCTATTTCGGCTTGAATGTCGTTCAGGGTGGTCATTACGCACTCCCCTAATATTGTCCGGCAAGGCGTATGGTCGCTGGCCTGTGAGCGCACGTCAATATAAGAAGTCCCGCTACTCTAGCGAATGCCGAGTTTGCCGTCATCCCGGCGAAGACCGGGGTCTTGCGGCAACGGCAATCCTCAGGGGGTGGAGGGTCAGGTTGGAAAATGCCTGTGCCTTTCCGAAGGTAAGACCGGAAACGGTATGCGTATTCGCCCGCCAAAAAACATCATCAACACAGTTAGGTTGGTTTTCGGTAAGCTGATCTGTGAAAATGTTGTTCAGCACCTCGACAGTCATCATGTCCTTGCCTGAAAAAATCCCCAATGCCATGGCAGATAAATTTTCTGCTGTCACGACCCTGACTGATACTTTCTGTGCAAAGCACCTCAATGAGGAATATCGCCGGATAGTCCGGCAGGTTGTTGGCGCCTTGGCCAGGAAGCGACCCTCGCCGTTGTTAAGGGGCAACGAGAATGCCTGGGCAGCCGCTGCCGTGCATGCGGTCGGACGTGTCAATTTTCTGGATGATTCTTCCCAAACGCCGTGCTGCAAGCCGAAAGTCATTTATGAGTTTTTCGGGATCGCTGAAAGCACTGGGCAGAACAAGTCCAAGGAAATCCGGGATATTCTCAAGATGGAGGTCTTTTCACCTGAATGGACCTTGCGCAGTCGACTCGCTGACAACCCCATGGTGTGGATGCTGCAAGTCAACGGTTTGATGGTCGACATTCGCCGAGCTCCAATTGAATTGCAGCAACTGGCCTTTGAGAAAGGTCTGATTCCCTTTATCCCCGCCCTGCAGCCTGAAAAGACTCAATGAGCCGAATCTCGCACAAGGCTCTGGCTCAACCGACAAATACGTCATGATGGCTGCTGCGAATTTCGTGAACTGTATTGCATTCGTCCCCATGAATGCACCGAAATCCGCGCCTTGCCGACGGCAGACAGGGTAATCGACATGCAACAGGTCCATTGCGAGGAGTGTGGCGAGATCACGCCCAGCTACGATAGCCTTACTCACCAGTCGCCAATATAGGCGACAGACGGAGCGTTGAAGAATGAGCGGATCAAGCTGGGCAGCTTCTGAAGTTTCGCGAGCTGCTCCTCGATTTTCTCACGCAGCGTCTCGCCCTTCTGCAGCGGACGCCTCGCGGTGCCGGTACGTTTGACATGACTCCACACCAGTTCGTCGGGGTTGAGATCCGGAGCGTAGCCCGGCAAGAAGTGCAGGGTCAGCCGCCCTTCGGTCGAGGCCACGTACTCGCTCACGATTGCTCTTTTGTGCGCGGGCAGGCTGTCCAGAATCAGATGGACCGATTTTCTGCGCCGATGCATCATCTTCTTGAGCAGTTCGACGAACAGCTCGCCGTTGAGCGCACCTTCGTACACGCAGAACCAGAACGCGCCTTGTGCCGTCACCGCAGAGGCCGCACTGACCGACTGGCGCTGACCGGGACGTTGAACGACCGGGGTCTGGCCGCGTACCCCCCAGGTCTTGCCATGCACGGTGTCGGCGCGAAAGCCAGACTCGTCCCAGAAGAACACTTCGGCGCCTTGCCTCTTCGCTTTGCGGGCAATGGCCGGATAGGTTTCGCGTTGCCATCTCTCGACGGCCTGCGGATCACGCTGATAGGCGCGCTGCAACGGCTTCTGCGGCGTCAGCCCGAGCTTCGCCAGCAACTCACCCACCGCGCTCACCCCGAGATGAA
>DAITLT010000418.1:0-2625 GCA_036835505.1 Pseudomonas sp. | reverse complement strand
CTCTCGACCTTGACCCCGCTGGGCATCTGCACATAACCGACGCCATAGGGCTGGAAATCGCTTTCAGTCTCGCCGCTGTTGAATGGCGCCTTGGGCATGAAGGCCTGGACGGTCCACGACCAGAGCCGGCCCTGACTGCCGATATCGCAGGACGCCAGGTCGCTGCCGCAGCAAGCGGTGCAATTGCCGGTCGCGGGGAAGTAAACCTCGCCGCACTGCCGGCATTGGCTGCCGAGCAGGCCGAGCCCCGAGGCTCCTTGACTGAGCAGGTGAGCCACCGGCAGATGAGGTTGCAGGCTAGCGGAATCGTTCATCATTCAAACCTGTTTTAAACCATCAAGATTGTTTTTTATACACCTAAAAGAAATGCGCTACAAGCGCCTCTCTTCTGCCTCGCGGGAATACGCCATGATCAAGTTTCCACCTTGCTGCCCAGAATGTTGTAGGCCTCGCGGAATTCGTTCATGGCACTCTTGGCCAGCAAATTGTGCAAGCGATCCAGGCGATCCCCGAGCAGATAGGGTGAAGGATTCAGCGCCACGCCCTGCAAGGTATGCATGATCAGGTCACGCAAGACCTCGCCGGTTTCACGCAGCTCGACCTCTGCCCACACCGGAAAGCGCGTCACCATGCTCGCCGAGATGCGCTCGTCGAGTGACTGCTCCAGCGGCGCCATCACCTCATGCAGTTCGGGATCGGTGCGCGCGCCGCGCATCAACTCATGGAAAGCCAGGAAAGAGGGCAGCATGAAATACTCCTGCAGCACCTTGAGGGTCTGCAACATGCTGGCCTGGGTCGGGAAACTGCCGGACGAGAGCGTCACATCCGTAATCGCCGCATCGTATTCCAATACCCGGATATCGGTGATGTGCGCTGCCGCCGCCGCGAATACATCAGCCCGCGATTTGAAGTGATGAGTCATGGCGCCACGCGACACGCCCGCCTGCTTGGCGATCTTCTCGGTGGTGGTCTGGGTGTAGCCGATATCGACCAGGCAACGCATGGTGGCATCGAGAATATGCAGGCGCATGAGATGGCTCTTCTCCGCCTGCCAACCGCCATTCTCGGACTTCATCCGCCGCGTTGGTCTGCGCAGCTTGCTTGCTTGTTCGTCAACGGTCATCTGCCCGTCCATTGGATTCACCTTTCAGAAGCCACCCAGACTGCGGGTTATGTGCAGATTTTATGCAGATTGCCGGCATCAGGCAAAAAAAACAAACAGTTCTTTAATTAATTGCATCCCGCAACAGCCGCTCAGGACAGGCGGATAGAATGACCACTGTCCACCGTTACCACCGAGCCGCTCATGTAGGACGACGCCTGGCTCGCCAGCAACAGCAGCGGACCATCCAGCTCGTCGTGACGACCCAGACGCTGCGGCGGCAGGTCGGCGATCTCCTTCATACCGGCTTCGGACTCGTAGAAGGGGTTGGTCATTTCGCTGGGGAAAAAGCCTGGGGCGATGGCATTGACCCGGATCGAATGGGGCATCAGATCCAGCGCCATGTACTGGGTCATGTGGATCAATGCGGCCTTGGTCGTGCCGTAATTGAGGAACGCGTACCTGGCCAGATGGCCGAGAATCGAGGCGATATTGATGATCGTACCCGGCTGCCCTGCGGCGATCAGGCGCCTGGCCATTTCCTGGGCGACGAAGAACGGCCCCGACAGATTGGCATCCAGCAACGACGTCCACTGCGTGCGGGTCATCTCCTCGAACGGCGCAGGATCGGACAGGCCGGCGTTATTGACCAGCACATCGATCGTGCCGAACTCACGCTCGGCCACATCGTAGGCCTGCCTGATCGACTCGCCATCGGTGACATCCATCACGCAGGCCGTGGCCTGCCCGCCACTCTGGCGAATAGCCGCAGCGACCGCCTCGACCCGCTCCAGCCGGCGTGCCACGCACACCACTTTGGCCCCCGCCTCGGCCAGCACAACAGCGAAATGCGCGCCAAGTCCCGAGCCTGCTCCAGTCACCAGCGCGACACGGCCCTGCAGGGAAAAGCGCGACAGAACACCTGGATTATTGTTGTTTGTACTCATGCTTCTACTCCTGACTACGGCTCACACCAATTGCGAGGGATCGGCAAGTTGCGCCGCAAGATAACGACAGAAACGCGCAGCATCGGCGCCATTGATCACGCGGTGGTCATAGCTCAACGACAGCGGCAGCAAGTGCCTGACCTGTACCTGAGCGTCGACCATCACCAACCTCTCGAACTCACTGGTAACGCCCAGGATCGCCACTTCGGGGGCATTGATGATCGGCGTGAAGCCGGTACCGCCAATCGACCCCAGCGAGCTGATGGTCATGCTGCCACCGGACATCTCGCTGATCGGCAGGCCCTTGTCGCGGGCCCGCACGGCCTTGTCCGCCAGTTCGTCGGCCAATTCGCTGATCGACTTCTGGTCAGCATCGCGGATCACCGGCACCAGCAGTCCCTGCGGGGTTTCCACCGCAACGCCGATGTGAAAGTACTGCTTGAGCAGCAGCTGCTTGCCGTTCGGCGCCAGGGATGCGTTGAACTGCGGAAACGCCTTCAGCGCATTGACCAGCGCCTTGATCAGGAACGGCAGCGGCGTCAGCTTGCGTCCCAACTCGGCGGCCAACTGCTTGCG
>DAITLT010000417.1:0-2635 GCA_036835505.1 Pseudomonas sp. | reverse complement strand
CGCTGCAGGTAACGACCGTTACGCGCGGTAATCTCCTGCTCGACCGGACGTGCCAGGTAACGCTCAAGAAACAGCTCGCCGGCAGCGGCAGGACGAATCCCCAGCGCCGCCTGCAATTGGCCGGTTTGGTGCTCAAGTGTCAGCAGTGTGGGCATAAAATGCTGAATCTTGGCGCCATAGTGTTCAGCAAAACGCACACGGATAAAGTTTTCCACTTCATCCCGGCGCTTTGTGCATGGATGTTGCTTCAACAAATGCAACTGCAACGACGGCTCATGGCCAATGCCGGCCAGGGCGCCGTGATGTTCCCAAGGCAACTCCATTGAATGCACCTCAAGCGGTCTAAATGGGCTTGGGGCTGATCTTCACCGGCGAGTCTTAACAAATACTTAAGGCCGCAACGACGCCACGGGAAGAAAATCAACAGAAACCTATACAGCGGCGACACCTTAGTTACAAAATTGCGACACCCCACCAAAGAAAACGGGGCGGTTAGACCGCAAGTATCGCCATAAGTGCCGACGTGCTATAAATTCGACGCCGACACAAAAAGAAAGACCTGTCCACTCATATGCATAGAGTGGGCTGCGTAAATCTTCCAAAACCAAAGGAGCAACCTCAATGCAAATGATGAAGTGGAGCGTAATCGCCCTGGCAGTAGCCGCCGGCACCTCCCAGATGGCCCTGGCCTCCAGCCAGTCCGAATCCAAGGGCTTTGTAGAAGACAGCAGCTTCGATATTTTCAGCCGCGCGCTTTATCACAACCGTGACTTCAAGAATGGCGCGGGCAACCACGGCGTTGATATTGACGACACCGTAGACTCCGATGGCGATGGCGACACCGGCAACGACGTAGATCGCTACAAAAGCGGTTATGCCGAGGAGTTCGGCCTCGGTATTCGAGGCCTATTCGAGTCTGGCTTCACCGAAGGCACCGTTGGTTTTGGTATCGACGCCCACACCCTGAGCAGCATTCGCCTGGATACCGGTCGCGGCCGTAATGACCTGGGCCAATTTGCCCTGAACGATCAAGGTCAAGCAGAAGAAACCCAGACTGAAGTTGGCGCAGCCGTTAAGGCTCGCCTGTCCAACACCGTACTCAAGCACGGCAATCAGTTTGTTGAGTCGCCAGTGTTTGCTACCGACGACTCGCGCATCCTGCCAGAAGTGGCTACCGGTACTTACCTGACCAGCACCGAAATCGAAGGTCTGGAACTGAGCGCCGGCCGCTTCACCGCCATGAGCAGCCAGACTGCAACTGGTCGCGACACCATCACCATGTCTAGCGACCAAGATGGCGATGATGAAAAAGAAGACTACACCCTGAAGTCCGCCAATATCTTCGGCGCCAGCTACAGCTTCACCGAGAACTTCAGCGGCGCCTTCCACGCCTCCGACGTTGAAGACTTCTGGACCAAGAAATACGTCAACCTGAACTACACCGTTGCCCTGGCTGATGATCAATCCCTTGGCTTCGACTTCAACTACTACAAGTCGGACGATCAAGGTCAGAAACTGGCTGGCGAGCTACAGAACAAGCTGTGGAGCCTGGCACCGTCCTACACCCTCGGCGCGCACACCTTCACCCTGGCGTACCAGCGCTCCTCCGGCGACACCGGTTACAACTACGGCATCGACGGCGGCGGCAGCATTTTCGTCGCCAACTCGGTACAAATCGCCGACTTCATGGCCAAGGACGAGCGCTCCTACCAGGCGCGCTACGACCTCGACATGACCACCTACGGCGTACCGGGCCTGAGCTTCATGACCCGTTATGTAACGGGCGACAACATTGATGCGGGCGAGGACTTTGCCGAAGAAGGCAAAGAACACGAGTTCAACTTCGAAACCAAGTATGTAATTCAGGAAGGTGCCGCCAAGGACCTGTCCATGCGTCTGCGCAGCTCGATCTATCGTGCCAACGCAGCAGGCTCGGAAGTGTCCTACTCCGACCGCAACGATGTACGCTTGATCGCCGAATACCCACTGGACATCTTGTAAGTCCTAGGCGTTATTCAGTGAATAAAGAAACCCGGCCTCGGCCGGGTTTCTTTTTGCCAGTTATTTAGCGCGGCAGCGGCAGTGCATAGGTTCCGGTCACATGGGCCACCAGGTCCGTCTCGCGGCCTTGCGAGTAGACTTCCACCTCGCACACCGCCTGACGCGTGGACAACCTCAAGATCCGAGCCTCGGCAAGCAGATCCAGCGCCGCCGGTTTGCTCAGAAAATTGATATTTAGATTGGCCGTCACCGCCATTTCCACCCGCCCCAAACGCCCCAGCACCACCGCATACATGGCCGCATCGGCCAGCGCCATGATGGTCGGCCCGGACAGGGTGCCGCCTGGACGCACCAGTTTGCCGTGAAACGGCACCCGCGCCACGGCCTTGTCGCCATCCAGATGATCGATACGCAGGTCGATATCTTCGGCCATCGGCACCCCCAGACGAATCAAACCTTGTACCTGCTCTGCGCTTAACCCACTCACCGGCAACTCCTCCTGCAATCAAAGGCCGCAGCCGCGTGGCCTGGCAGCCTGTACGCAACTGTACTGGCGCCGTACAATGCGAACCTTTCCATGTCCTCGCAACTGACAAAACGGCCAATCATGCGCACCAGCCAGTATCTGCTCTCC
>DAITLT010000416.1:0-2637 GCA_036835505.1 Pseudomonas sp. | reverse complement strand
TCGATGATCGCGGCGTTGGCCCGGGAGATGTAGTTGGCCATCACCAGCGAGTGGTTGGCCAGCACACCATAACCGCTGCCGTTGAGGATCATCGGGCTCCACAGCGGTTCCTGGGCGGCCTCCAGCTCACGGATGATCTGCCGCACGCTGACAGTGGCGTTCTTCTTGGCCAGCACATCGGCAAAGTCCACCTCGATGGCGCGCAGCAGGTGCGACAGCGCCCAGGCCTGGCCACGGGCCTCGTAGAACACGTTGTCGATCTGCAGCCACGGGGTTTGCACCACTTCCTCGCTGACCTGCGGCGCTTCGCCCGGGGCCAGCACGGCATCGCCCTTGAGGTCAGTGTTCAGGCGCACGCGGCCGACGCTGGCCGACAGGCGCTGGGACAGCGAGCCGAGACGGGTGGCGACATCGCCCAGCCAGTTATTCAGGTTGTCGGCGCGGGTATAGAACTGGGCATTGGGCTGGCTCGGGTCGGCCAGGCGGCGCTGATAGCGATCCAGCGACTTGATCCCTTCGCGGTACTCGGCCTCGGTGGCCGGCAGCGCCCAGCTCTTGTTGTCGAAGTTGAAGCGCGGCTCGGCCTTGGCCAGATCCGGGTCTTCGGTGGACTGCGACTGGGAGCGGGCAAAGTCCTTGCGCAGAGCACGCACCACGTCGCGCACCTGCACCAGCACGCCGTATTCCCAGCTCGGCATGTTGTCCAGCCACAGGCCCGGTGGCGCCAGGTCGTTGGACAGGTAGCCGCCGTCCTTGTCGAGCAGGGTAGCGGCCACGGTTTTCACGGTTTCCACCGTGGTGTAGCCACCGACCAGCGGACGCTGGGCCAACTCGGCCGCCGCCTTGGCGTTTTGCTGCACCGGGAACAGCGCCGGCTCCTGGCTCCAGTACCAGCCGACCACCAGCGCGGCCAGCAAGTACAGGCCCAGCAGGCCGCCAAGGGCGCGGCTCAGCCACAGGCCACCGAGGTAGCTGCGCACATCTTCGACCGAGTCATCGACCCGCCCACGCAGGTCAGTCTTGCGGTTTTTCCAGTCCAGCATGGCCATGTCCTTGATTTGCTGCAGAAAAGGGTTTGGGCAGGGTCACCATCAACCACTGCGCGTACCCGGCACTATAAGGGAAGCACCGGCCGATGCGCAGCGCGTCACGGCAAACTTAGCGCTGGCAGCCCATGCTCGACGCCGACGACGAGCAGAAATAGACAAATGGATGACGCCAATTGATCGACGGTGCTATCACTGCGACTATCTTGTGCCAGCATAGCGCCATCATCGCCCAACCATTGCCACAGCCACCTGCCAGCGAACCATGATCGAGCCAGAAGACCCCAGTCGCGACCGCCTCAAGCATCACTTCGCCCAGCGCGTCATCCACCAGGCCAGGCAAACCCTGGAGGTCTGGCAGCGCGTGCAATGCAGCGAATGGAACGCCCAGGAGATGGCCGAACTAAGCGAGGCCAACCTGCTGTTGCTGCGCTACGCCCAGCGCTTCGAGCAGGCCGAACACAGCCAACTGGCCGAGGCCATCCAGACCTGCCTGGCGGCGGTGGAGGCCAACCGTGGGCGCCTCAACAGCGAGCTGATTGGCCAACTCAACCAGTTGATGCAACGCCTCTCGCGCACCGGCCTGCGACACAGCGACCAACTCGAACAAACGCCCCTGCCGGCCCTGCGCAAGCCGGTGTACCTGGCCCTGCAGGATGCCGTGCAGGGCCAGCGCCTGTGTCAGCAACTGCAATCCTTCGGCCTGCAGGCGCAAGCCCTGGACAGCGCCAACGGCTTTCGCTCGGCGATGAGCGAACGCCACCCGGCGGCCATCCTCATGGACATCGACTTCGCCGGCCAGGGCTGCGGCCTGCGCCTGGCCGAAGAGGTGCAAAACAGCCTGGAGCAGAAGCTGCCGCTGCTGTTTTTCAGCCAGGAAGAAACCGACACGCCCACCCGCCTGGCCGCCGTGCGCGCCGGTGGCCGCGAGTTCTTTACCGGCATGCTGGATGCTTCCAGCCTGCTGGAGCGGATCGAGACCCTCACCCACGTCAGCCAGTACGACCCCTACAAGGTGCTGATCGTCGATGACTCGCGGGCCCAGGCGACCCACACCGAACGGGTACTCAACAGCGCCGGGATTCTCACCCACACCCTGACCGAGCCGCTGCAGGCGATGACCGCCCTGGCCGATTTCCAGCCTGACTTGATCATTCTCGACATGTATATGCCGGCCTGCAGCGGCACCGAACTGGCCAAGGTGATCCGCCATAACGACCGCTACGTCAGCGTGCCGATCATTTATCTATCGGCCGAAGACGACCTCGACAAACAACTGGATGCCATGAGCGAAGGCGGCGACGACTTCCTCACCAAACCGATCAAGCCGCGCCACCTGATCGCCACCGTGCGCAACCGCGCCGCCCGCGCGCGCAACCTCAAGGCGCGCATGGTGCGCGACAGCCTGACCGGCCTGTTCAACCACACCCACACCCTGCAACTGCTCGAAGATGCGCGCTTTCGTGCCGAGCGCGACAGCCAGCCGCTGAGCTTCGCCATGATCGATATCGACTTCTTCAAGAAGGTCAACGACACCTACGGCCACCCCATGGGCGACCGGGTGATCAAGAGCCTGGCGCTGTTTCTCAAG
>DAITLT010000415.1:0-2650 GCA_036835505.1 Pseudomonas sp. | reverse complement strand
TTTGTAGCCAGCCCTCGCCATGCCGACATGCTGCTGGTTACCGGACCGGTCTCGCGGCATATGGAGATCGCCTTGAAGCGAACCTATGACGCGACGCCCGCACCCAAGCTGGTGGTCGCGGTCGGTGACTGCGGCAGTTGCGGCGGTCTATTCGGGGAAAGCTACGCCAGCTGCGGAAAGGTTTCGAACGTCATTCCGGTCGATGTCAACGTGCCGGGCTGCCCGCCGCCGCCAATCGACATCCTGCGCGGCATCCTGGCCGCGGTTCGGGTCCCTCCGCCGGAGGGTATCGCCCGTACTGCAGCGATAACCCCGTAACTCTTTCAACCAGAGTTCTGACAAGGGGCAGCCGACTGCCCGGTTTCGCCCGATTTTCATCAAGCGACTCCGCCTTTTCCCGAATACTACGGCGGGCGGCCGAACTTGAGTTAATCAACTGACCGCGCAGGCCACCAGCGCTGAATCATGATTTAACGCTGGTAGCATGTTTGCTTTTGCTGGCATAGGTGACACCGTGGCTGTCCACGTAATCACGTATAAGTTGCCGTACCACCTGCGAGGGCGTCAGATCTTGCGCTGCGCAAAGCGCCTCGAAGGCTTTCTTTTTGACCGGATCAATGAGGACGGTAAGCCGTGCGGTCTTGCTTCCCAAGATGTCTGTCCGAGTATCTGAATAGCTGCATGTTAATCAAGTTCCACTTGCTGCTTTTCGCTTGGTTATTTTGCCTGAGCACATAGCCATCCGATCCATCCATGGACCGTAGCCCGGCAAGACGGCCCAGGTCCGCTCAACTGGAGCGATCCGGTGTAGCGTCAGAGCGGGTAATGCAATGGGTAATGCAGTCGTGCGACGCCGGACTCAATCGCCGCCTTCGCCACGGCACTGGCCACCACCCCAAGCAATCGAGCATCCAGAGGTTTCGGGAGAATATAGTCACGCCCGAACTCCAGTCGATCAATGTTGAATGCTTGCAAGACCTCCACCGGGGTTGGCTCCTTCGCCAACTGACGCAGCGCCTCCACGGCGGCGATCTTCATCGCTTCGTTGATCCGTTTTGCACGGACATTCAGCGCGCCGCGGAAGATGAAGGGAAACCCCAGGATATTGTTGACCTGATTAGGATAGTCGGAACGGCCGGTTGCTAGAATCATATCGTCTCGTGTAGCGAGCGCGAGACTGGGCTTGATCTCAGGGTCGGGGTTCGAACAGGCAAACACGATCGGCTTGGGCGCCATGGCCAGCAGAGCCTCAGGAGTCAGCAGGTTGGCCCCGGACAGCCCCACGAACACATCGGTGCCCTGTATGGCGTCCATCAAGGTTCGTGCACCTCCGTCGTTGGTGAACTCTTTCTTGTAGCGATTGAGTCCATCACGAGCGGAGTGGATCACCCCCACGCGATCAATCATATACAGGTTGCTCTTCTGCGCGCCGAGACTGACCAGCAGGCGCATGCACGCAGTCGCCGCCGCCCCGGCCCCGAGACAGACGATCTTCGCGCTCTCGAGTGTTTTGCCCTGGATCTCTAGGGCATTCAACATACCGGCCGCCGTCACGATAGCTGTTCCATGCTGATCGTCGTGGAACACTGGGATGTCACATTGCTCGATCAGCGCCTGCTCGATCTCGAAGCACTCAGGTGCTTTGATGTCCTCTAGATTGATGCCACCAAAGGTGTCGGCAATCCGCACCACGGTGTCGATGAAGGCTTGTGGGTTTTCCGCCTTGACCTCGATATCGATCGCATCGACTCCGGCGAAACGCTTGAACAGCAGCGCTTTGCCTTCCATCACCGGCTTGCTGGCCAGCGGCCCCAGGTCACCCAGCCCCAGAATGGCGGTGCCATTGGTAATCACCGCAACCAGATTACCCTTGCCCGTGAAGCGTTAGACGTTCTCCGGATTCTTCGCAATCTCACGCACTGGTTCAGCCACCCCGGGGCTATAAGCCAGCGCCAGGTGGGCCGCCGTATCCGCCGGCTTGGTCAGTTCGATACTGATTTTCCCTGGGATCGGAAACTCATGGTAATCCAGGGCTGCCTTCTTGAAGTCGATAGTCATGTGAACCGCAAATAGATACTCATTGCCATATGATGCTAACATTATTAGCATATGATGCTAAGATAATTATAATTTTAAGCAGCTGAAATCACCGGGACAATCAGTTCTCTTTGAGAGGCGCAGCCCCGGCAGGCATCGTCTTCGAAAGGTTTGGCAAGCGATGTCCGCGCTCGAATACCATGATCGCTTTGGTGTGGCGGTTTTTCGGTCACTGGCGCCCCCAGATTTCACCTTTTGGACCGAAGCATTTCGGTCAGCTGGGTAACACCGCGTCACTCATAATAAAAAACTGTTCCACTTTCCTGTCCTCCCCCCCTTAGGCCGCCTTGTGCGGCTTCTTTTTCTGGGTGCGCCAGGCATGGCGCCTAGCACCGTGAATGGCGCTGTTCGCTCGTTACCGTACCGGCGCGCCAGCGAGAGCAGGCCCAGGCAGGCTCGGTAGCCCATCTCCGGGTATGGTTTGTAGGTCAGTTGGTGCTCGACGATCTGTCGAGTGGACGGGCCGATCCGCTCGCCCCAGTCGAGCGGGCGCTGTGGCGTCCACTCGCGGCGCGCCTTGTGCAAGGCCTGCATGTGCTCGCGCTGGGTGCTG
>DAITLT010000414.1:0-2657 GCA_036835505.1 Pseudomonas sp. | reverse complement strand
AAAAGATTGCCGGGGTGATGGATAAGATCAGCGGCTTTATGTTCCACAACAACTGCGAGAACGGCAGTTTCGAGCTGTTTGACCAGATGCTCAGCACCATCGAGGAGCGCTTCGGCCATCTGCTGCATCAGGTGCAGTGGGTCAGCCTCGGTGGCGGCATTCATTTCACCGGCGAAGGCTATCCGCTGGATCAGTTCTGTGCGCGGCTCAAGGCCTTCTCCCAGACCTACGGCGTGCAGATCTACCTGGAGCCGGGCGAGGCGGCGATCACCCTGAGTTCGTCTCTGGAAGTCACGGTGCTCGACACCCTCTACAACGGCAAGCACCTGGCCGTGGTCGACAGCTCGATCGAAGCGCACATGCTCGACCTGTTGATCTACCGCCTCAACGCCAAGATGGCGCCCTCGGACGGCGAGCACACCTACATGGTGTGCGGTAAGTCGTGCCTGGCCGGTGACATCTTCGGTGAGTACCCATTCGAACGTCCGCTGGCCATCGGCGATCGTCTGTCGTTTATCGACGCAGCAGGTTACACCATGGTCAAAAAGAACTGGTTTAACGGCCTGAAAATGCCGGCCATTGCAGTGCGACAACTCGACGGCAGCGTCGAGTTGGTTCGTGAATTTGGGTTTGAAGACTACCTGTCCAGCTTGTCCTGAGTTGGCAGATAAGGAGAGATAAACAAATTGAAGAAGAACGTTCTTATCATTGGTGCAGGAGGTGTCGCCAAGGTGGTGGCCCACAAGTGCGCGCAGCACAACGACGAACTCGGTCGTATTGCTATCGCGTCGCGCAACATCTCCAAATGCCAGGCCATCATCGACAGCGTAAAGGCTAAAGGCAGCTTGCAGCAGCCGGCCGAGATTCAGGCCTTTGCCCTGAATGCGCTGGATATTGAAGCAACCAAAGCGCTGATCCATGCGACCGAATCGCAGATCGTGATCAACGTCGGCTCGTCCTTTCTCAACATGTCAGTGCTGCGTGCCTGCATCGAGACGGGGGCCGCTTATCTGGACACCGCCATCCACGAAGAGCCGGGCAAGGTCTGCGAAACGCCACCTTGGTACGGCAACTACGAGTGGAAGCACCTGGCCGAATGCCAGGAGCGTGGCATCACCGCGATCCTCGGCGTCGGTTTCGACCCAGGCGTGGTCAATGCCTGGGCCGCACTCGCCCAGCAGCAGTATTTCGATCAGATCGACTCGATCGACATCCTCGACGTCAATGCTGGTTCCCATGGCAAGTATTTCGCCACCAACTTCGACCCGGAAATCAACTTCCGCGAATTCACCGGGCAAGTGTGGAGCTGGCAGAACAGCCAGTGGACCAGCAACAGCATGTTCGAAGTCAAGCGCACCGACGATTTGCCCGTGGTTGGCGAGCAGGATCTGTACCTGACTGGCCACGACGAAGTGCATTCGTTGTCGAAGAACCTGAAGGTGCCCAACGTGCGCTTCTGGATGAGCTTCGGCGCGCATTACATCAACGTCTTCAGCGTGCTGAAAAACCTCGGCCTGCTCTCCGAGCAGCCGGTCACCACCGCCGAAGGGCTGCAAGTGGTGCCGCTGAAAGTGGTCAAGGCCGTGCTGCCCGATCCGTCCTCGCTGGCGCCGGGCTACAGCGGCAAGACCTGCATCGGCGATCTGGTCAAAGGCAGCAAGGACGGCAAACCGGCCGAGTTGTTTATCTACAACGTCGCCGACCATGCCGAAGCCTATGCCGAGACCGACAGCCAGGGCATTTCCTACACCGCTGGCGTGCCGCCAGTCGCAGCTGCCTTGCTGGTCGCTCGCGGCGAGTGGGATGCCCAGCGCATGGTCAACGTCGAAGAGCTGCCGGCCGAGCCGTTCCTCAAGTTGCTCGATGTCATGGGCCTGCCGACCCGGATCAAGGACGCCCACGGCGACCGTCCCTGGGATCAGGCGCTCTGATTGGTTGCGCGGCGGCGATACGGCGTTAAAAAATGGCGGGAAATGCATGTACAAAAGTACACTCCGCTTTCCCGCCGTCTTTTGCCTTGTCTCGCTCTAGCTCACTCAATCAGATCGTAGGATGGGTTGAGCGCAGCGATAACCATCAGCGCTAAAGACGCTATGCAAACAAAGCGCCCGCCATTGTGGTGGGCGTTTTGCGTTCTGGGGTGTGGACGGGGCTTTGGCCACGGCGGCGCGCCGCGCTTCCCGCCCGCGGCATTTCACGCGACAATCAAGCCTTATCGACACAGGCTCCAATGCCGGGCCTGTGCTTCTGCGCATCCGTGAGGAACCCAGCATGAGCAGCAACGACCGCGTGATTATTTTCGATACCACTTTGCGCGATGGCGAGCAGAGCCCCGGTGCGTCCATGACCGGCGAAGAAAAGCTGCGCATCGCCAAGGCCCTGGAGCGTCTGCGCGTTGACGTGATCGAGGCCGGCTTTGCCATCGCCAGCCCCGGCGACTTCGCTGCAGTCAAGGCGATTGCCGACAACATCAAGGACAGCACCGTATGCAGCCTGTCACGGGCCCTGGATGCGGATATTGAGCGCGCGGCCGAGGCGCTTAAGGGCGCCAACTCCGGGCGTATCCACACCTTTATCGCCACCAGCCCGATCCATATGCAGTACAAGCTGCGCATGCAGCCGGATCAGGTGGTCGAGCAGGCGGTGCATGCGGTCAA
>DAITLT010000413.1:0-2666 GCA_036835505.1 Pseudomonas sp. | reverse complement strand
CGCCAGCCTGGCCGCCAGCAACCGCTGGCGCTACTGGCAGGCGCGCAGCCTGCAACTGGCCCAGCCGCAGAGCCAGCAGCCGCTCAATCTGTACCAGCCGGTGGCCCGCGAGCGTGACTACTACGGCTTTCTCTCGGCCGATCGGATCCAGTCGCCCTATCAGTTGAAGAACCAACCCCTGGCCCTGGACGCCCAGACCATCCAGAAAGTCCGTAACACCGCCGGCATCCGCCGCGCCCTGGAGTTCCATGCCCGCGGCCAGATCGTCGATGGCCGCCGCGAGTGGTATCACGTCAGCCGCCTGTTCAGCCGCGACGAGCTGGTCGCCCAGGCGCGCATGGCCTACGACCTGCAGTGGTACTTCCCGGCCATCCGCACCATCAGCCAGGCGCAGTATTGGGACGACCTGGATGTGCGTTTCCCGATGGCCTACAAGGACAGCCTGACCCGCGCCGCCAAGAGCCGCAGCCTGCATTCCAGCTGGGTGTTCGCCATCACCCGGCAGGAAAGCGCGTTTATGAACGATGCCCGCTCCGGGGTCGGCGCCAGCGGCCTGATGCAGCTGATGCCGGCCACCGCCAAGGAAACCGCCAAGCGCTTTGGCATCCCCCTCAGCTCGCCGCAGCAGGTGCTCAACCCGGACACCAACATCCAGCTGGGCGCCGCCTACCTGAGTCAGATCCACGGCCAGTTCAACGGCAACCGGGTACTGGCCACCGCCGCCTACAACGCCGGCCCCGGCCGCGTGCGCCAATGGCTGAAGGGCGCCAGCCATCTGCCGTTCGACGTCTGGGTGGAAACCATTCCGTTCGACGAAACCCGCCAGTACGTACAAAACGTGCTGTCCTACTCGGTGATCTACGGCCAGAAGCTCAATGCACCGCAGCCCATGGTGGAATGGCACGAGCGCTTTTTCGACGACCAATAAGACTCAATGGCGCACCTGATTCGCCGCCCTTGGATGGCGCTGCGCAGGGCGCCAAGACCCGCGCCTCATTCGCGCAGAAAACGGGCGACCTGCTCGGCCTCGAACGGCCAGTTGAGTTCGCTACCGGTGTCGCTACGGCGCAGGACGGGGATGCGCAGGGCGTACTGGTCGACCCATTCTTCACGCTCGACGATGTCGAGTAACTCGACCAGCAGGCCGTGCTCGACAAAGGGCAGCAGCACCGACTCGGCCACCTCACACAGGTGGCAGCCGAGGGTGCCGAACAGTTGGCATTCAGGAATCATGATGGCGCCTCCAGGCTCTCCCAGAGGCGCAGTTTAGCGCGCTTACTCGGCGCTGGCAGGGCTGTCGGCGCTCGTCGATACGCGGTTTTGCAAGCCGTCGAGCAGGCTCTGGTTGAAGCTCTCGGCCTTGTCCAGACGCTTGGCATCGAAGCGCTCGTCGAGGCTGAACACGCCACGCAGCATCTGCTCCAGGGTGCCACGCCCATCGTCGCTGGCCTCGCTGCTGCTGCGCAGGGCCTCGAGCAGGCCTTGGGCATAGTCGATCAGACTGGCGTTGACGGCGCTGGCCGCCTGGCCACCCTGCTCGGCCACTGCGCTGTAGGCATCGGTGGCCTGGCGCACGCGGGCCTGAGTCAGTTGCAGGGACATGGAGGCCAGTTGCTCGCCATCCAGATGCAGCTTCATGGCCTGGTCGAAGGCGCCACTGAGGTCGCCGACGTAGAACTTGTCAGACAGCTCCGCCACCTGGCCGAACAGCTTGTCCAGGGCCGCGCGCTCCTCATCATCCAGCTCGCCCTCGATGCTGACCTGAAAGCCGGCCATCTGCAGGCTGCTGGACTGCTGGTTGATTTGCACGGCGCTGCCACTGCCATTAGTGGCGGCGGCCACGCTGGTTTGCGAGTAACTGGCGGAGGCCTGGGCCACGGCGATGCGCAGCTTGTCGCCATCGCGAGTGGTGATATTCAGCTCGAAGGTTTGCGCCTGAGCGGCAAAACGCTCGCTGTAGGCGGCGACGGCGCTACTGCCGGTGCTCGTCGGCGCAGTGGGGGTGGCGTAGGTCTGATCGAGGCCGGCAAAACCGTCCTGAATGCGCTGGTAGGTGTCGTCGATATTGGCCGCTACCTGGCCGTTGAGTACGCCCAGGCCATCGAGAATTTTGCGCGCCTCGGCAAAGCCCTGCTCGACCCCGTCACGGGCCTGACTGAGGATTTTTTCCAGTTGCGCCGCATCCGCACCGCTGGCGGCTTCGCTGCGCAAGCGCTGGTCGATAAAGCCAAGCACCCGCTCGGCGACTTTTTCCGGGCTGTAATCGCTGGCCTTGCCGGCCAAGGCGCCCGGTTGCAGGCCCAGGCGTTCGGTCAGGCGATTGGCCAGGGTTTGTTGGCCGTCGACACTGCTGCGGGCCGCCGGCTGGCTGCCGGCAAGGGGGGCGCGGGCGACACTGGGGGAAAGCGAGGCCAGGCTAGTCATGGCGATGTACCGGGAGAAGTAGACATGTCTTGTTGACGGCCCTGCGCCGGCAAACTTGACCCCCGCCCGGCGTTAGCCGACCAATGGCCAGCCCCCCACGCAACATGCCGCGACGAAGCCGTCTGCCTGGCGGGGCGTGGCAATCGTTATACTCGCCGGCACTTTGACCCCGGAGCATGCCATGACCATTTCCCTGTACGCCGCCTCAATCCCCGTGTTCAAGCAGATGCTCGGCAGCCTCA
>DAITLT010000412.1:0-2690 GCA_036835505.1 Pseudomonas sp. | reverse complement strand
GCCAATGGGCAGAGCCCATTAAGCACCGACGAATATTGGCGCTATTATGCCCGCTTTTTCCGCGCCGCCGGCAAGCAAAGGTGTTTGCCGCCAGGCCCGCGAACGACGGATAAGGACAGCACATGGCACCCTGGCTGACGGTGGTGGGTATCGGTGAAGAGGGCTATGCCGGTTTGGGCAAGGCGGCCCGGCGGGCCTTGTTGGCGGCAGAGGTGATTGTCGGTGCGCCGCGCCAGTTGCAGTTGTTGCCCCGCTGGATTCGCGCGCCGCAGCACGCCTGGCCCAGCCCGTTCAGCCTGGATGGACTGCTGGCACGGCGTGGCACGCCGGTGTGCGTGCTGGCCAGTGGCGACCCGATGTTATTTGGCGTCGGCGCCAGCCTCGCCCGGCACCTGCCGGCCGCTGAGTTACAGGTGTTGCCGGCGCCCTCAGCGGTCTCCCTGGCCGCGGCACGGATGGCCTGGGCGCTGCAGGAGGTGAGCGTACTGAGCCTGGTGGCGCGGCCCCTGGCGGCATTGCAGGCGCAGGTCCAGTCGGGCGCGCGGCTGTTGATCTTAAGTAACGATGGCAGCAGCCCAGGGGCGATTGCCCAGTTGCTGCGCGAGCGCGGTTTCGGCCCCAGTCGGCTGACCGTGCTGGAGCATTTGGGTGGCCCGCAGGAGCGGCGCATCGATGGCCTGGCGAGCAGTTGGGCGTTGCCCGACGTTGCGGCGCTGAACATCGTCGCCGTCGACTGCCGCGCCGCGGGCAACGCCCAGCACCTGCCGCTAACCGTCGGCCTGCCGGACAGCGCCTACCAGCACGATGGCCAGCTGACCAAGCGCGATGTGCGCGCCATCACCCTGGCTCGCCTGGCGCCCAAGCCTGGCGAACTGCTCTGGGATGTGGGCGCCGGTTGTGGCTCCATCGCCATCGAATGGTTGCGCAGCCACCCCAGTTGCCGGGCGCTTGCCATCGAGGCTGACGCCGGCCGCCAGCAACTGATTAGGCACAATCGCGACGCCCTCGGCGTGCCACAGTTGCACCTGCTGGCCGGCCAGGCGCCACAGGCCTTGCTCGGCCTGGAAGCGCCCGAGGCGATCTTTATCGGCGGCGGGGTGGCCCAGCCCGGCGTGCTGGAACATTGCTGGCAACAGCTCAAACCGGGTGGCCGCCTGCTGGCCAATGCCGTCACCCTGCAAAGCGAGGCGCGGCTGCTGGCCTGGCGCGCCGAGCATGGCGGCGAGCTGATCCGCATTCAGGTCGCCCAGGCCCAGCCCCTGGGCGACTTCGACACCTGGCGCGGCGCCTTGCCGATTACCCTGCTGGAGCTGCACAAACCCTGTTGATCGGCTTCGGACGGTCTGTCCACCCGCGCAAAGTTAAGGAGTCTGGGTGAGTCGTATCTTGTTATTGGGTGGGGTGGGTGATGCCCTGACCATTGCCCGGCGTCTGGCGCCCCAGGACATCTACAGCCTGGCCGGCCTGGGCAAAGTTCCCGCTGATCTGCCGTGCCAGGTGCGCGTCGGCGGCTATGGCGGTGCCCTGGGGCTGGCGACCTTTATGGCGGCCGAGGGCATCGACCTGCTGTTGGATATTACCCACCCCTATGCCGCGCAGATCAGCGCCAACGCTGCCCGCGCGGCTGAACTCAGTGGCGTGCCGTGCTGGGCATTGCGGCGTCCCGGCTGGCAGGCAGGGGTTGGCGATGACTGGCGCGAGGTGGCCGACTGGGCCGCGCTAAATGCGGCGCTGGAGCCATTCCGGCGGCCATTTTTTACCCTTGGGCGTGAGCCGTTGGCCCATCTGCAGACGATTGCCCGGCATCAATACTGGACGCTGCGCTGCCTCGAGGAGTATCCCGGTAATCCGCGCGCACGGGTGATCGGCGCCCGCGGGCCGTTCACCCTGGAGGCTGAGCGTGCCCTGTTCGCCGCCGGCCAGTTCGATGTACTGATCAGCAAAAACAGCGGCAGCACGGCCACCGAAGCCAAGCTGCAGGTGGCCCGCGAGCTGGGTCTGCCGGTGCTGCTGCTGGCCCGGCCGACGTTGCCGCCGGTGGCTCGGCAGTTCAGTGGTGGCCAGGCCTTGGTCGCGGCCCTGGCGCAGCTCCGCGGCTAGCCACGGGCACGGGATGATTGACGCGGCCCCTCGGCCTATCTACCCTGCCGGCCAACTTCAGGTGCCCCACCGGCCACAGGCCGGTACGGGGTGAAACAGGGAAGCCGGTGATTCTGTGGAAGATTCCGGCGCTGCCCCCGCAACGGTAGACGAGCCCGCCAACGCCCAGCGTGGTTATGCCCATGGCGCGCTCGTAAGCCCGGAGACCGGCCTGCAGTGGTCATGGCTAGGCGCGCATGTTTGCCGCCTCGGCCGCTCATCATAAGGTCGCGCGGGTGGCGCGACGGAGACGTCTATGTGTTATCCCCTTTGCGCCGGCCTCTGGGCCGCTAGTCGCGTTGTCTGCTCTGCTGCCTGTCGCGCCTGGGTGCAGCCATGACCTGCGAACTCGAGCGCGACGCCCGCCCTAAGGCGCGCATGCAACGTAAAAAAGCCCTGATCGACGGCAAGATCGCCGAAGCCCAGGACGAGTACGGCCTGTTGTTGGTCCACAGCGGCAATGGCAAGGGCAAAAGCAGCTCGGCCTTTGGCATGCTCGCCCGCGCCCTTGGCCACGGCATGCAGGTGGCGGTGGTGCAATTTATCAAGGG
>DAITLT010000411.1:0-2692 GCA_036835505.1 Pseudomonas sp. | reverse complement strand
CCGCTGCGGCGATCTCACCGGCAAATTCGAGGAAGTAGGCCTCGCGCGCCAGGGTGCGGCCATCGCGGGCATCACCCTGCATGGCCGGGGCCTCGTAACTGCCGCCAGACAGCTCGACCAGATCGACATCCAGCGGGTTCAGCAGCTGCACCACACGCTTGGCGTCCGCCGCATCGAAGCCGCCACGCTGGAAATCCGCCGAGTTGAGCTTTACCGCCACACAGAAGCGCGGGGCCACCAGGGCACGCACCGCCTTGACGACTTCAAGCAATAAGCGCGCACGGTTTTCCAGCGAGCCGCCCCAGCTGTCCGTGCGCTTGTTGCTGATGGGTGAAAGAAACTGGCTGAGCAGATAACCGTGCGCCGCGTGGATCTGCACCCCGGTAAAACCGGCCTGTTCGGCCAGCTGCGCGGTGCGCGCAAACCGCTGGATCAGCCCGTGGATTTCGGCCTCATCCAACGCCTTGGGCATAGGAAACATCTTCGACAGGCCGCCCAGCTCAAGGGCCACGGCCGAGGGCGCGACGGTCTGCTGGCCGAGGTTGGCCTGCATCTGCCGGCCGGGGTGGTTGATCTGCATCCAGAACTGCGCCCCCTGGGCACGGCCGATCCGCGCCCAGTCGCGGAACTTGTCCAGCTGCCGCTCATCTTCCAGCACCACGCCGCCGGGGCCAGTCATGGCGCGGCGGTCGACCATCACGTTGCCGGTCAGCAGCAGCCCGGCACCGCCCTCGGCCCAGGCCTGGTAAAGCCGCAGCAATTCGGCGGACGGGCCCTGGCTGGCGTCGGCCAGGTTCTCTTCCATCGCCGCCTTGGCGATGCGGTTGGTGATGGTCGTACCGTTGGGCAGTTGCAGCGCTTGGAAGGCAGTCATGGAGAACTCCGGGGGTGGTCAATGCCGCAAGCCTAAGGTTAAAGTCAACTTTAAGGTCAATAGCCCGGAGCACAGATGATGAAAATTGGTGAACTGGCCACGCGCAGCGGTCTGGCCGCCTCGCGCATTCGCTTCTACGAGGCCAGCGGGCTGATCAGTGCCCAGCGCCAGGCCAACGGTTATCGCAGTTATCCGGAACAGGCGGTGCAGACCCTCGGGATTATCAGCTGCGCGCAACAGGCCGGTTTCAGCCTGGAGGAGATTCGCCGCCTGCTGCCCGACGCCAGCCCCCAGGGCTGGGCTCACGAGGAGATGCTCGGCAGCCTGCAGCGCAAGGTCGGCGAAATCGAGGCCATGCAGCAGCGCCTGGCGCAGAACAAGGCGCAACTGCTGGCCATCATCGCCACCATCGAGAGCAAACCGGAAGGCATGCCCTGCACGGAAAACGCCGAACGGGTGCTGGCCAATCTGCGCGGCAGTTGACTCAGGCCGACAGCGGCCAGGCTCAATGTTTAGCCAAGCAATAACCAAGCATGTGAAAAACAGGATTTAACGCACTCTTGGCCCTGTGTGAACCTGCTGGCCATGTGTCCTTCCGTACAGCTGTTCCTCACCCCCCTATTGGCTGCGCATCGGTGCGAGCGGCGCAGCTTTGTGCCCCCCGCCCTGCTGCCACAGATCCTCGCCTTCTGGGCCCTGTGGCATTGCCGCCACGCGCGCCCGCCGGATGCCCTGAGCACAGGCCACTGATTGCCCCGCAGCCAGCAACCCTGGCTGCCGACCCTGTGCCCGGTTCGGGCCCAGCACCCGCCAGTCGTACCCAGGAACCGCCTTATGAACGCCGCCATCAAACCCGTAACGCCCGCCGCCGAACGCTGCCCGTCCTACTACAGCGCCAGCCTCAATGAGGAAACCGCCTACCCGACCCTGCAGGGCGAGGTCAGCGTCGATGTGGTGATCATCGGCGGCGGCTTTACCGGCGTGGCCAGCGCCGTAGAGCTGGCCGAGCGCGGGCTCAAGGTGGCCATAGTCGAGGCGCACAAGATCGGCTGGGGGGCCACCGGGCGCAATGGCGGCCAGGTCACCGGTAGCCTGTCGGGCGATGCGGCGATGACCAAGCAGATGCGCAACACCCTCGGCGAGGAGGTTGAAGACTTTATCTGGCACCTGCGCTGGCGTGGCCACGAAATCATCAAGAACCGCGTGGAGAAGTACGCCATCCAGTGCGACCTCAAGCACGGTCACCTGCACGCGGCGATGAAGCCCGTGCATATGCAGGAGCTGGAGGCCACCTACGCCGAAGCGGTGCGCCGCGGCATGGCGAATGACGTGACCCTGCTCGACCGCGCCGGGGTGCAGAGCCACCTGGCCAGCGACCTGTACAACGGCGCGCTGAAGAACACCCGCAACATGCACCTGCACCCGCTGAATCTGTGCATCGGCGAAGCCAAGGCGGCGGCCAGCCTGGGCGCGCTGATCTTCGAACACTCGCCGGTTTTGGAGATCATCCACGGTGCCAACCCGGCGGTGGTCACCGCAGGCGGACGGATCAAGGCCAAGCAGGTGCTGCTGGCCGGCGACGTGTACCACAAGCTGGAGCCGAAAAAGCTCAAGGGCATGATCTTCCCGGCCATGGGCGGCATCGTCACCACCGCGCCGCTGGGTGAACTGGCGAAGGAAATCAACCCGCAGGACCTGGCCGTGTACGACTGCCGCTTTGTCCTCGATTACTACCGCATGACCGCCGACGGCCGCCTGCTGTTCGGCGGCGGCTGCAACTACTCCGGGCGTGATTCGCGCGATATCGCGGCCGAACTG
>DAITLT010000410.1:0-2699 GCA_036835505.1 Pseudomonas sp. | reverse complement strand
CGGCGATAACGCGGCAAAGCCGCAGGCCCGCGCTACTTCGCGCAGCGGCTCGCCGGCCAGCAGCAACTCACGGCTGCGCAGGCGTCTAACCTCCTCACGCAAACGCCGAAAGCCTTGGCCCTGCTGGGCCAGGGCGCGCTGCAAGGCCGCCGCGGACAAGTCCATGGCCTGCGCACAGCTCGGCAAATCACAGCCCGGCTGGCCCAGGCGCAGGCTGATCTGATAGCGCAAACGGTTGAGCAACTGGTTCTCCTCCAGCCCGGCCAACAGCGCCGCGGCATGCGCGCAAAGCAGCTGCAGCACCTCCTGATTAGCCGTGCGCAGCGGCTGCTCGAGCAAGGCGCGGGGGAAGTACAGGGCATCGTGAGGCTGGCCGAACTGCGGAGTCAGGCCAAACAGCCGGCGGTGCTCGCCCAGCCGGCGCGGCTGGGCATGGCGAAAGCTCAGGGCACTGAGGCGAAAGCGGCCATCAGTGAGAGCCGCAAGCTGCTTGCAAAACAGCTGGGCCAGGCACTCCATCTGCTGGCGCAGGGAGCCAAGGCCCTGATAATCGATGTCGATCACCAGGCAGACGCTGTCGCCCTGCTCGTCCAGGCGCGCGGCAAAACCGCCGGACAGCACATGCTGAAAGCGCAAAAACACCTCCAGCGCTTCACGCAGCGTGGCGCTGGCCTGTTGGGCGTAACCGAGCACATCCATCGGCCGCGGCTGCATCACCTCGCCCAGGTGCAGGCCAATCTCCTCATCGCCCGTCAGGCCCGGCAAGGCCTGCCAGAGCACTGGCGCCATATCGTGAAGCAGTCGCGCCTGGGCCGTGCCCGGCTGCAACGGCATGCCCTGATAGGCCTGGCGATAGACCTGCAGCGGGTTCAGACCAAGAGCCTGCAAGCCTTCATACAACAGGCGCCGCAGGGTGGCGGAATGGGTCAAGGGAAGGAGATTGGCAACTGGCATGGGCGCCCCACGAATGAGTGACCGAATAGTTGCCGGCCGCGCACCTTCGGTCAATGCTGCAAGCCGCCCAAGCGGGGCAAAATGCCGTCACCCATAATAAAAGGAAGCTCGCGGATGAAACCCAGCCTGAAAGTCCTGGTCGTCGCCATTGCCGCCGTCAGTGCCGGTGCCTGGTGGTATCTGGACAGCAAACAAGCCCAGCGCGACGGCGCCGTCGACCTCGCCCACCTGCAGGCACCGGTCAGCGTGCGCTACGACGAGCGCGGCGTGCCGCACATTCAGGCGCAGCACGAGACCGATATGTACCGCGCCCTCGGCTACGTGCATGCCCAGGACCGCCTGTTTCAGATGGAGATGATGCGCCGCCTGGCCCGTGGTGAGCTGGCCGCGGTGCTCGGCCCCAAGCTGGTGGACACCGACCGCTTGTTCCGCACCCTCGGCATCCGCGCCCACGCCGATGCCTACGCGGCAAAGATGGACGCCAACAGCGCGCCGAGCCAAGCCCTGGCCGCCTACCTGGATGGCATCAACCAGTACCAGGCCAGTCATCCGGCACCGCTGGAGTTCGACATTCTCGGCATTCCCAAGCGCCCCTTCACCACCGAGGACACCCTCAGCGTCGCCGGTTATATGGCCTACAGCTTTGCCGCGGCCTTCCGTACCGAGCCGGTGCTGAGCTATGTGCGCGACGAGTTGGGCGCCGACTACCTGAAGGTATTTGATCTGGCCTGGCACCCCGAAGGCGTGCTCAAGCCGAGCCTGGCCGCCAATGACTGGAGCGACCTCAACCGCATCGCCCAGCTCAGCCAGCAAGCCCTGGAAGACGCCGGCCTGCCGCAGTTCGAGGGCAGCAATGCCTGGGCCGTGTCCGGCAGCCGCACCGCCAGTGGCAAGCCGCTGCTGGCCGGCGACCCGCACATCCGCTTTGCCGCGCCGGCGGTGTGGTACGAGGCGCAGCTGGCCTACCCAGGCTTCGAGCTGTATGGCCACCACCAGGCGCTCAACCCGGTTGCCTCGCTGGGCCACAACCGCGATTTTGGCTGGAGCATCACCATGTTCCAGAACGACGACCTCGACCTGATCGCCGAGAAGCTCAACCCGGACAACCCCAATCAGGTCTGGTACCAGGGCCAGTGGGTCGAGCTGCAAAGCCGCGCCGAGCAGATTGAGGTCAAGGGTGGCGAGCCGATCAGCCTGACCCTGCGTCGCTCGCCCCACGGACCGATCATCAATGACGCCCTGGGCGCCACGGCCGGTAAGACGCCGATCGCCATGTGGTGGGCCTTTCTGGAGACCGAGAACCCGATTCTCGACGCCTTCTACCAACTCAACCGCGCCGACAGCCTGGACAAAGCCCGCGCCGCCGCCGAGAAGATCCAGGCCCCCGGCCTCAACGTGGTCTGGGCCAATGCCCAGGGCGATATTGGCTGGTGGGCCGCCGCCCAGTTGCCGCTGCGCCCGGTCGGGGTTAACCCGAACTTTATCCTCGATGGCAGCAGCCGCGAGGCGGACAAGCCGGGCTTCCTGCCCTTCAGCGCCAACCCCCAGGAAGAGAACCCCAGCCGCGGCTATATCGTCTCGGCCAACCACCAGCCGGTGCCAGCCAGCGGTATCGAGATTCCCGGCTACTACAACCTGCCCGACCGTGCCCAACGCCTCGACCAGCGCCTGGCCGATGACCGCGTGAAGTGGGACCTGAACAACAGCCAGGCGCTGCAACTGGATAACGGCAGTGGCTACGGCCC